>JBAYCS010000001.1:0-20940 GCA_041668625.1 Acholeplasmataceae bacterium
ATTCAAGTGTTTTATGTTAAAAGTGGAGAAATACTTGCATCTATACCAATGTATATTTCACTCACTTCAATTTTAGCAATCATTATATTTATTGTCTTTTACCAATGGTCAAAGAAATATGTAAGATTTAAAATTATTTATTTCTTTGCTGCTGTTCTCATGGTATTTGTATTACAAGCTTATCTACCTTATGTGACATTTACAACTTACACCTTAGATATACACACCGATGGCTTAATGCGTGCACTATTTATTTTTGTGAGAATTACAAACGTCATCATTATGACGTCTCTTCTAACTTTCACAACCATGACAACCGATTTAAACTTTGCAATTGAAGCATTACTTAGACCACTAAAAGTGGTTAAAGTACCAGTGGATGTTATGGCGATGATGCTATCATTAACATTAAGATATATTCCTACATTACTTGGTGAAACTGAAAAGATCATGAAAGCTCAAGCTTCTAGAGGTGTAGACTTTAAAGAAAGTAAGTTTAAAGAAAAAGTGGTTCAAATTATTTCACTTTTAATTCCTGTTTTTGTTATTTCATTTAAAAGAGCAGAGGATTTGGGTAATGCAATGGAAGTTAGAGGTTATGTGATTGGTGCTAAACGGACAAAAGTTGATGAATATCGGATAGGATTTTCAGATATCGCAACGCTTGTCATCTCTCTCATGATTTTAGCTCTAATCATTGTAGTTAAAACAATTTAACAATGAGATATCTCGCAATTGTTGCCTATGATGGCTTAGATTACAATGGATTTCAACGTCAAACGAATGGTATAGGAATTCAAAATATCATTGAAAAAGCGTTTCGCTCTATGACACAAACCGAGATACAAATTCATAGTGCGGGTCGAACAGATAAGGGAGTTCATGCCCTAGGTCAAGCATTTCATTTTGATACAACTCTTGAAATTGACCCAGAGACATGGATTCGTGCTTTAAATGATCGCTTGCCACTTGATATTCGAATTTTAAAGGTTAAGCGAGTATCACATGATTTTCATGCTAGACATAGTGCAAAATCGAAAATTTATCGATATGTCATTGCTAAAAAGCCTTCGACACCATTTACTGAACGCTATGAAGTATATATTAAAAACTTAGATGTTGAACCTATGAAGCTAGCAATCAAAGATTTAGAGGGCACTCATGATTTTAAAGGATTCTGTCAACATGTTAAAGGCAAACCGACGATGAAAACTATCCACGAGATAACCTTTAAAGAAACTAATAAACATTATATTTTCACATTTCACGGAAATAGTTTCTTAAAATATATGGTGAGATCAATGATGGGTACACTAATTGAAATTGGATTACACCGATTAGATAGGGCAGTCATTAATGAAATTTTAGAAACACAAAATCGCAAACTTGCAGGTAAAACTGCTGAAGCTCAAGGATTATTTTTAGTAAAAATTAATTATTAAATATCATAAAAAAGAGGTGAGTAGAATGTTCATCACATTTGAAGGCGGAGAAGGAACAGGTAAAACCACATTAATGGCGAAAATATCTGAGGCTCTAAAAAACAATCACAAAGTTATTACTACACGTGAACCGGGTGGAAGTATGATTTCAGAAGCAATTCGTGATGTCATTTTAAATCCCAAATATCAAGGTGTGACACCAACCACTGAAGCGTTATTACTAGCTGCTTCAAGAGCCCAACATTTAGATGAAGTTATTCTTCCAGCACTCAAAGAAAAGAAGATTGTTTTATGCGATCGCTTCTTAGATAGTTCACTTGCATATCAAGCATATGCGAGAGGATTGGGTTTTGACTTTGTCTTAAGTATTAATGCATATGCAACGAAGCATATGCCTGATCTCACATTTTATATTGATTTAGATCCAGAAGTTGGCATGAAAAGAATTGAAAATCGCGAAAAATATGACCGTCTAGATCAAGAAACAAAGGATTTTCATTTAAGTGTTCGAAAAGGTTATTTAGAAGTGGTTAAAAGATATCCAAACCGTATTATCACAATTGATGGTAATCAACCCATTGGTGAAATTGAAGCACAAATCTTACATGAAATTCAGGTTAGATTATGAAGCAGGCACTTCATTTTTTCGAACAAACCATAGGAAAAAACCGACTCGCTCACTTGTATCTTATAAGTGGTCCTAAAGGCAGCGGGAAATCTCAACTTGTTGAAGATGTATCATTTTTAATTCTTTCTCAACATAGAGAAGATGTTACGCATCTTAAACAACAAATTGAAGAACGAAAATTATCGAATCTCATGGTGATTGAGCCTGAGGGCTTAGTCATTAAGAAAGAACAAATTTTAATGCTTCAAAATGAATTTTCAAAAACTGCACTTGTCAGTGGACCCAGAATCTATATTATTAAAAGTATTGAAAAAATTAGTCAAGGGGCAGCGAACAGTTTATTGAAATTTATGGAAGAGCCACAAAGTCAGAAAGTTTATGGGTTTTTATTAACCGAGAACATAGATGATGTCTTGACAACTATCTGTTCTAGAAGTCAAATTATTCATTTAAAGAGTATCAATGAAAAAGACTTAGAACAAGAACTATTGAGTCGCGATGTCGAAGAAAGAGTAGCTATACTCGCGCCATATTTAACAAAAGATTTAGAAGAAGCTATTTTATTATCAGAAAATCCTAATTTTGTTGAACTTATTAATATTATTGAAGAACTCATCAAAAAATGGACATTTTCTGATGTATCATATCCCCTGTATCTTGCAGGAAAAAGTGTTTTTTTAACACAAGACCGAGATTTCTTTAAAAACTTTTTAGAACTCATATTACTCTATCTCTTAGATCTTGTTCACTATAAAATCCATCAAGATATAACGTTCACATTTTTAAGATCTGATATTCAAATCCAAAGTGATCATATGGAAATTTCTGACATACATGAATTAATTGATCAAATTCAAACGATTTTGAAACACCAAAGCTATTATATTAACCTTGAACTTGCGCTTGAGGAGTTAGCCCACATTTTAGAACAAAAGAGGTGATTGATTTGAAAGTAGCACTCATTCAGTTTAAAGAAGCTGGAAAGAAATATTATTTTTCATACGAAGGATTAGATATCAAAGCTAAAGATCGAGTCGTTGTAGAGACGTCTAGAGGTATTGAAATAGGGAATGTCTATTTACTCAAAGAAATTGAAGAATCAGATCTAATTTCAGAGTTAAAACCTATCATTCGTATGGCGACTGAAGAAGATATTAAAGAAGATGAATACAACCAAACACTTGAGTTTTCGATTATTGATAAAGCAAAAGTTCTTGCGCATCAAAATGATCTTGAAATCAAAGTATTGGGTGCTGAATATACATTGGATCGTAAACGATTAGTGATTTATTTCGAATCAGAAAATCGTGTTGATTTTAGAAATTTGGTTAGAGATTTAAGTGAAGTTTATCATACGAGAATTGAACTTCGTCAAATTGGTCCACGTGATGCAGCTAAAATGATCGGCGGGATTGGACCCTGTGGGCTCATTTTATGTTGCGCTACATTTATCGGTGAATTTGATACTGTATCGATTAAAATGGCTAAAAATCAAAATATTGCTTTAAATCCACAAAAAATATCGGGTGTGTGTGGTAAGTTATTATGTTGCATTAAATATGAAGATGAAACATACACTGAATTAAAAGAAATAATGCCTGATATCAATGAGAATGTTGTCACTGAGAATGGTGCAGGTTATGTTATTGATTTAAATATTATTGGTCAAAAAGTTAAGGTTCGTTATCCTGAAGATGGAAAAATAGAATGGTTAACGGTTGATCAAGTGAAAAGAGCTTAAGATGTTAAGAACGCTTATTGGAACTGATCTTTTCATTGAACAAACGGAAAGTCAGGCATTCAATCTAGATACAATCTTATTAGCAAACTTTGCTAAAATACCATATCGTGCAAAACATATTTTAGATATAGGTACTGGTGTAGGCGGTCTCATGCTTTATCTGAGCCAAAAAACAAGAGCTAAAATAACTGGCATTGAGATTCAAGAAAGCAGATATCAACAAGCAATTCATAATATAAATATGAATCACTTAGATTCGCGACTTTCATGTGTTTTATCAGATATAAAGGTATTAAAATTTAAAGATGTGGATTATATTATTAGTAATCCACCATTCTTTAAGGTTGATGAAGATAGTCATTTGTCTATGACTGAAGAAGATCGTATTGCTAGACATGAAATCACACTAACTTTAGATGAATTAATTCAAACTAGTGCATCATTTCTAAAGAATGGTGGATATTTCACAATGATTCACAGACCAGAACGTTTTGAAGAAATTGCCAGAATCATGGCGAAAAATCAAATGACGATTAAACGAATTAGATTTGTACACCCGTATCTCAATAAAAAAGCAAATCATCTCTTAATCGAAGCTGTGAAAAACGGGAATCCTGGATTAATGGTTGAACCACCACTTATTTTATATTACGATAAGCACATTATGACGAAAGAACTTATTGAACTTTATGGAGGGGAAAAAGATGTTACTATCACTACTCAACAGAAAAGAAAAACTTAAATTTTTGGATTTAGCGATGCATATGGTTTCAATCGACGGAAAGCCTACTGAAATTGAACAAAGACTTCTTAATATGATGCTTGCTGAAGTGGGTGATAATATTGTTTCTGAATATCATTTTTCACTCAGTCAAGATTTAGATGAAACGATGGCATTTTTCTCAAACAATAATCCGACAGTTCAAAACATCGTCTATCTCAATCTGTTGAAAATTACCATGAATGATGATTTTTATAATACGGCTGAACATTTTTTTCTTGAAAATATTCGCTCTAAATTTTCAATCAATGAAACAAAGAAAAAACAAATTATGCGTCTTGTCTACAATGAAAGAGATTTAAGAGAGCGCGCCAAAAGGATTGTTAGTCACTAATGCAGAAGAGTTTTGAAACAAGCCAAAAAAAACTTTATATTGTTTCAACACCCATCGGTAATTTGTCGGATATGACTTATCGCGCCGTTGATGTTTTAAAAATGGTTGATGTGATTTTAGCTGAAGATACACGCAATTCCGGTATTTTACTTAAGCATTATAAGATAGAAACGAAAATGATGAGTTATCATGAGTTTAATAAAAATGAAAAAGAAAAACTCATTTTAGAAATGCTAGATGATGGCAAAAATATTGCATTAATTTCTGATGCAGGAACACCAGGAATTAGTGACCCAGGATATGAGATTATTAAAAGTGCGATTGATCAAGGATTTGACGTCATTTCAATTCCCGGAGCATCTGCGATTTTGACAGCTTTAGTTTCATCAGGACTTGTGATACAACCATTTACTTTTATAGGTTTTCTCCCACGTAAGAAAAGTGAAGCTAAGGCACTATTATCGACGTATGTACTCAGAAAAGAAACATTAGTGATTTATGAATCACCTTTAAGAATTGATAAAACAAATATACTATTACGTGAAATATTAGGCAACCGTAAGGTTTCATATGCAAGAGAATTAACCAAAAAATTTGAGACAATTTATCGAATGGATTTAGACAAAGCGATGTCTGAAACTTTTGATAATAGAGGCGAATATGTCATCGTCATTGAGGGAAACAAAGAAGAAATTGTTTATGAAAATTCGATTGCTGATCATGTAAAAAAATATATGGATTTAGGTCATGACGAAAAAGAAGCTATGAAACTTGTCGCAAAAGATCGTAAGATTTCTAAAAGCGATGTATATCGCGAGTATAAAATTGAACATTAAAAAACTTGATTTTGAGTTTTATTTAGTTATAATGTTATTGTATAGGCAATGAGAAAAAGAGTAACGTGTTTTTATGGACATTAGAGAGTTCGTGGTTGGTGAAAACGAGCCCAATGACATGTGAAGATGATTTTTGAGCCTTTTAGCCGACATGTAGGTTAAAACGTATAAGCCGCGTTAAGGTATTTAAGTGCTAGATTTATCGTCTAGAACTAAGGTGGTACCGCGATGATTCGTCCTTAGATGTTTTTTGGGCGATTTTTATTTTTTATAGGAGGCAATATCATGGAGAAAAAATATTATATTTCAACTGCAATTGCATATGCATCAGCTATCCCTCACATCGGGAACGTTTATGAGGCGATATTTGCCGATGCTATTGCAAGATTTAAAAGATTAGATGGATATGACGTCCTTTTTCAAACAGGTACCGATGAACACGGTCAAAAAATCGAAAGTAAAGCAAAAGAAAATGAATTATCACCTAAAGCATATGTTGATTTTATTTCATCAGAAATTAAACGAATCTATGACAAAGTGAATGTGAGTTATGATCGCTTCATTCGTACGACTGATCAAGATCACGTTACGTCAGTTCAAGCCATTTTTAAAAAGCTTTATGACCAAGGCGATATTTATTTGGGTGAATATGAAGGTTGGTATTCAGTTGCTGAAGAAGCTTTTATCTTAGAAAAAGATATCGTTGATGGAAAAGCCCCAAACGGTGATATACCTGTATGGACAAAAGAAGCGGCTTACTTTTTAAAATTAGCACCTTACCAACAAAGACTTCTTGACCACATCGAAGCACATCCAGAGTTTATTGAACCTGAGTCTAGAAGAAATGAAATGATTCAAAATTTCTTAAAAGAACCACTTCCTGATTTATCAGTTTCTAGAACATCATTTAAATGGGGAGTTCCCGTTGATTTTGATCCAGATCACGTGGTTTACGTATGGATTGATGCACTTTCAAATTATATTACAGGCCTAGGCTACCATCCGAACCAACAAGAAAGTGAATTATTTAAATCGTATTGGCCAGCAAACGTTCATTTAATTGGTAAAGATATTTTAAGATTTCATACCATTTATTGGCCAATTATTTTAATGGCTTTAGGACTTGAATTACCTAAACAAGTTTTTGGTCACCCATGGGTTTTATTTAATAAGAATAAGATGTCAAAATCAACTGGGAATGTGATGTATGCTGATGAATTAGTCAAACACTTTGGTGTTGATCCCATCCGTTATTATGTTTTACATGAAATTCCATTTGCTCAAGATGGGAATATCACTTATGAATTACTTGTTGAAAGAAATAATAGTGATTTAGCAAATACCATTGGAAATTTGGTTAATCGTACGATAGGTATGGCTCATAAATATCGCGAAGGTTTAATTGAAAAGACAATATTAAAAGAACCTTTTGAACTCAGTTTGCAAGAAAAAGCTTTAGAGGTTTTACCAAAAGTTAGAAAATATATGGACGAACTTAGAGTTTCTGATGCTTTAGAAGAAATTGTTCAACTTGCAAGGTATGCCAATAAATATATTGATGTTTCAGAACCTTGGGGACTCAATAAAGATGAAGCTAAAAAAGATGTGTTAAATCATGTTCTTTATCACCTTGTTGAAACCATTCGATTTATTGCTGTTTTATTACAACCATTCATTCCAGAAACTGCATCTAAAATTGCTGATCAACTTAATATTAAAAATTTAAGTTTTGAATCTCTTGATACATTTGGTGTTTATGAAACACAAACTTTAGGCAAAGGTACACCACTTTTTGAACGTTATGATTTAGACCTAAAAATCCAATCGATTCTTGACCAAAAAAAAGAATAAAAAAATGGCCTGATTTCAGGCCTTTTTACTCTAATTTTTCATGTTCATGGTATGCTATGAATAAGGTATATAAGGAGATTTATATGATTTATACAGTCACACTAAACCCGGCGGTTGACTATGAAATACAGATTAATGAACTTAATCTTGGTTCCATAAACCATATCGATGAACAACGCTTCATTCCTGGTGGGAAAGGAATCAATGTATCTAGAGGATTAAGTTTTTTAGGTGTTGATTCAAAAGCGGTTGGTTTCCTTGGTGGTTTTACAGGTCATTTTATGAATGAAAGTCTTTTAGAAGAATCATTTGATTCAAAATTTGTTACCATCAAAGATACAACAAGAATTAATCTAAAAATTCATGAACAACACCAGATGAGTGAAATTACAGGGAAAGCTCCTCGTGTTTCTATTTTTGAAAGCGAGGAACTTATGCATATCCTTGATCACTTGAAAGATGAAGATATGCTCATTTTATCTGGAAGTCAACCTCGCGGTCAAACCGATCTTTTTGATGCCATATTAAAGCGTTATCAACAATTAAATCTTAAAATTATCTTAGATGTTCCAGGACATAACTATCATGAATTACTTAAGTATCGGCCATTACTTTGTAAGCCTAACATAGATGAACTAAAAGATTTCGCACATAGAGAACTTAGTCATCTAGATGACATTATAAGTGCTGGTAAAGAATTGGTTGCGATGGGGAGTCAATCTGTTATCATCTCAATGGGAGAAAAAGGAGCACTCTATGTAGACCGCACACATATTTACTCTGCTAAACCCATTAATGGCACCCCTAGAAGACTTTTTGGCCCAGGAGACCACATGGTTTCAGGGTTTGTATTTGGGCACCTTAAAGGGTTAAAAATTACGGATAAATTTAAATATAGTGTAGCCTGTGCATCACTTCACATTTATGAACCATCAAGCTACACATTAAATAAAGTAGAAGAACTAATAGATCAAATCGAAATTGAGGAGTTACCATATGATTGAGACTTTAATTGATGTCAACTTAATCGATTTGTCTTTAAACGCTCGTTCAAAAGACGGTGTTTTTCACGAACTTGCGTTATTATTACATCGAAATGATCGAATTTCAGATTATAGTCATTTTATTGAAGATGTCTATGAAAGAGAAGACATGGGGACGACCGGTTTTGGTTTTGGTATCGCCATACCGCATGCTAAATCGCCCTATGTTAAAATTCCTTCAGTATGCTTTGGTAAAAGTGAACAAGGAATTTCATATGATAGCATTGATGGTAATCCTGTTTATTTAGTGTTTATGATCGCAATGCCGGAAACAGATTCTAAGCAACATTTGACAACACTCGCTTGGATATCTAGAAATCTAATGCATGAATCATTTAGAAAAAAACTTATGGAAGCTAAAACTCCAGAAGAAGTTATCAATATTATACTTCGAGCAAATGAAGGTGAATAAATGAAAAAAATTGTGGGAGTAACTGCATGTATTACTGGGATTGCCCATACATATCTTGCTGCTGAATCTTTGATTGAAGCTGGAAAGTCTCTAAATATCCAAGTGAAAATTGAGACTCATGGAGCAATTGGTATTGAAAACAGGTTGAATCAACAAGATATTGATGAAGCAATCGGTGTGATTATTGCTTCAGATATTGTCGTTAATGAGACACGATTTATTAATAAAAGAATCATAAAAGTTAAGACGCATGAAGCGATTAAACATCCCCAAAAACTTATACGTTCGCTCATGGAAAAAGAGGATTATCATGAATAAGCATTTTTTATCACATCTTATGCATGGCTTAACATATATTATTCCATTATTATTAGTCAGTGGATTTATGATAATCATTCGTCCTCTTTTTTCGACTGATTTTCAAATTAGTTATTTAACCCCAATGATAGAATTCTTATGGATGCTTTTATTTCCATTGTTTAGTGCATTTGTCATGTTTTCCATCGCAGATCGCCCAGGGATAGTTCCAGGACTTGTGATTGGTTTTTTGATATACCACTTAAGCTTAGGTTATGTATCAGTCATTATATTTAGTTTTATAACAGGATACATGATTTTAGGGATTAAAAACCGATTACAAACTTCCATTTTAAGTTTAAAGTCTTTAATTTCCACACTGTTTATTCCAATTTTTTCAACTAGTATTTCTTTGGGATTAATCTATGTGTGGAGCCTTTTGATATCAAATATCGTTGATCCTAATTTTAATTTGAATATGCCATACGGTATAATCATTGCACTTTCCATTATTTTAGCATCGTTGATGAGTTATGATTTTGGTGGTCCGATTAATAAAATTGCATTTTTAATCGGGGTTATCTCTTTGAAATACAATGAACCATCGATTTTGATGGCTGCAGTTATGGTAGGCGGTATGATTCCTCCTTTAGGTATTGCATTATCCAAATTGATAACACCAAAACTATTCAAAAAAGAAGAATATAAAAAAGCTAATCTTAATATCTTAAATGGATTTACATTCATGACAGAAGGAGCAATTCCTTTTGTAAGTGATAATTTAAAGAGAAAAAGAGTCATTTTTATGTTAGCAAGTGGTCTTGCTGGTCTTGTTGTTTCATTATTTAAAACTAAAACAATTTTTCCTCATGGAGGAATACTAGCAGTGCCTTTTATGGATCAATGGAGTGGATTTTTAGTTGCTCTTGGAATTGGGACACTGATATCAGCCCTGTCATATAGCGTTTATTTAAATAAAACTATGCAAAAAATGTAAAAAGAATTATTTCATACCATCTAGATATTTACTTTATTAAAGCGTCTTGCTATAATAACAACGTATTCAATGTATCGTATAATCGACCTGATGTGGAGGTCAAGTTTCTACCGTGATTCCGTAAAAATCGCGACTACGATATGAAAACGCTTCTTTTATGTTTTCATATGTAGAAACCACATGTTTCATTGTGGTTTTTTGTTTTTTTACAAATGCATGTGAATACAAAAAATATAAAAAGGAGATTATGCATGGAAAGAATTAAAAAGTTCTTCAAGATTGAAGAAAGAGGTTCGAGCATTCGTACAGAGTTAATTGGTGGCTTGGTCACATTCTTAGCGATGGCTTATATTTTAGCAGTTAATCCTAATATTTTAGGTGCTGCAGGTATGCCAGCAGGTGGAGTATTTATTGCAACTGCCATTGCTTCAGCAGTAGCAACCCTTATTATGGGTTTATATGCGAATTATCCAATCGCACTTGCTCCAGGTATGGGAATTAACGCATTATTTGCGTTTACTGTTGTTTTGGGATCAGGTTACACTTGGCAAGAAGCACTTGCTGCAACCTTTATTTCTGGTGTAGTTTTCTTAATCATCTCATTTACACCACTTAGAAAGTCAATTATTAATGCCGTTCCTGCAAGCCTTAAAAAGGCCATTGGCGCAGGGATTGGGTTCTTCATCGCATTTATTGGATTAAAGAATGCTGGTATTATTGTTGCCAACCCAGCAACATTTGTTGGACTTGGTGATTTTTCCGACCCAACTGTATTACTTGCTTTATTTGGAATTTTACTTGCTTTAATTTTATTTGCTGTTAAGCACAAAATTTCAAAATTTGCTTTCATTTTATCTATTTTAATTACTGCAATCGTTGGGCTAGTCCTTGGATGGATTGGTGTTGCTGGTATGCCATCATTTACTGGTGGTTACACAGATTTAAATACGTTTGGCCAAACATTCTTTGCATTTGGTGATGGTCTAGGTAGTGTATTTAGCCATTCAAACCTTTGGTTCATTGTGTTCTCTTTCCTATACTTAGATATTTTTGATACAGCGGGCACATTAATATCTGTTGCTGAACCTGCTGGATTATTAAATGAAAAAGGCGAGATGGAAAATATCGATCGCGCATTAATGGCTGACGCTATTGGTACTGTCGTTGGTGCAGTCGTTGGGACTTCAACAGTAACATCTTATATTGAATCTACTTCAGGGATTGAATCTGGTGCAAGAACCGGCTTATCTTCAGTTGTGGTAGGGTTATTATTCTTAGTTAGTATTGTTGCATATCCAGTATTTAGTGTATTTATTAATTCGTCAGCTGTGACTTCAATGGCACTTGTACTTGTAGGTATTTTAATGGTTAGTCAACTTCAAGGTATTGAATGGGCTGACAAACCAACACTTGCAGCTACATTCATTACGATTCTTACCATGGTTCTTACGTACTCTATTGGTAATGGTATTGCATTTGGGTTTGTTGTTTATGTATTAATGATGCTTATTCAAAAACGTTCAAAAGAAGTTACGTGGGTTATGTATCTTCTTGCAGTTGCTTTCATTGCATATTTTACAGTCAACGCAATCGTATAAAAAAGAACTATATAATACAAAAGGGAATCCGTGGATTCCCTTTTTTGTTTTATATGTATATTTGATTATTGGTCTTTATGATTAGAACGGTCTAGTAAATTGATTCCTTGATTCAATAAAATCCCTACAATGGCTGCTAAACTCATGCCTGATAATCCTGAGGTAGAAGTAATATTTAAGTAGGCACCACCAAGTCCAATGACTAACATGGTTGAAACCACAATCAGTTTTCTCATATCGGATAAATCTGTTTTATCTTTAATTAAAACTTTGACACCGTTTGCTGCAATAAGCCCGTAAAGAATGATTGTCATACCACCAATGACTGCCCATGGAATTGAGTTGATAAACGCTTGAATCCATCCAAAGAAACCAAGTAGAATTGCAAAACATGCTGCAAGTCCGGTAACCCAAACTGAGCCCACTTTAGTAACCGCAATGACTCCAGTGTTTTCACCATATGTCGTATTTGCAGGTCCACCAATTGCTGCTGATACAAACGTTGCAATACCATCACCCATCAGTGTGTTTTGAAGTCCTGGGTTTTGAATGAAGTCTTCACCAGTGATTTCACCTAGAACAACGTGGTCACCAATGTGTTCAGAGATTGTAACAAATGCTAGGGGTAAGAAGATTAATACTGCAGTAAAATCTAATTTATAAGTTCCAATAAATGAGAAGTTTGGGATTTGCAAGAATTTGTATCCAGCAAATACGGTTGAAAGATCAACTAAACCAAAAATTATTGCTGCTATATATCCAATAAAAATGGCGACTAGAAACGGAACAATCCTTAAGAATCCTTTTGCTTTAATGGATAGTAGTACTACCGCTAAGAAAGTAATTAATGCAACGACAGGTTCTCTCCAAGTCATACTACCATCTAGGCCAGCGCTACTTATCGCAACAGGCGCTAAAGATAAACCGATAATGATAATCATAGGTCCAATGACTACTGGGGGTAAAAGTTTTCTTAACCAGCCACTACCTACAAATCGTATAATGGTTGCGACTACTGCATAAACTAAACCTACAATCATTAATCCTACATAAGCACTTCCAACACCATTAGACGCAATCACAACTTCAATGGTTGTAATGTATGCAAAGCTACTACCTAAGTATACTGGGACTTTAGCTTTTGTACATGCAATGTAAATGAGTGTTCCAATACCACTTGCAACAAGTGCAACACCAACATCTAACCCCGTTAATAATGGAACTAAAACGGTTGCTCCAAACATAGCGAACACATGTTGAAGACTTAAGATGATCCATCTGCCAAGCGATTTTGGCTTCTCAGAAATACCAACGATTAAACCTGATTGATTCATTTGATTTCTCCTTTTCATTTTTCAGAAAGGCCTTCATGAAAAAAAGGACACAAGGGTGTCCTTTAAATGGCTTAGGGTATAGTGATTCTGATACCTTATTATGCTCACGGGCATAACTTAAAGGACCTTTACTGTTACAAGTATATCATGAATATTTTGAAATTCAACCCTAAAATGTTATAAAAAATGATATCATAAAAATGGTGATGATATGAAAGAGATTATGAATCAAGAGCAACTCTCAAGAACTTTAAAACGCATGACACATGAGATCATTGAACGTAACACAAATTTAAGCGATATCGTATTGATTGGAATCCTTAAAAAAGGATACCCTATCGCGAAAATGCTTCAAGAAAACCTAAAAAAATTTGCGGATATTGATGTTCCTTGTTACCCATTAGATATTCATCCATATCGTGATGATATTGATCAAAAAGATGTGACAAACTTACAAGGGATAAACATCCATAAAAAAAGCGTCATTTTAGTTGATGATGTTCTTTTCACAGGGAGAAGTGTCAGAGCAGCGATGGATGCTTTAAATGATCATGGAAGACCTAATCAAATTCAACTGGCTATTTTAATTGATAGGGGACACCGGGAATTACCTATTAGAGCCGATTATATCGGTAAAAATATCCCGACTTCTGCAAATGAAAGAATCCTTGTAAATCTCAATGAACAGACTGTTTTTATTATTGAAAATGATTAATTTAAACACAAATTTTTGACAGTGTAATGATATTTTAAAAGCCTTATTTAAGGGATCCGTTTGTGTATTAAAACTGTTGACTTTTACTATGTAATATAGTATTATTACTAAGGTACATAAGTTTTATCCACTTTATAGCCCTTATTTCAACCCAAAGAATATAAGGAGAAAACGAATGAAAACATTTATGGCAAACGCACAAACCATTACACGTAAATGGTATGTGGTCGATGCAGAAAACAAGACGCTCGGTCGCTTAGCAACCGAAGTCGCAACCGTATTGAGAGGAAAACATAAACCAACCTACACTCCTCATGTAGACTGTGGTGATTATGTAATCGTCGTCAATGCAGAAAAAATTACATTAACTGGTAAAAAATGGGATCAAAAGATGTATTATAGCCATTCAGGTTATAATGGAGGTCTTTCCAGCACAGCAGCTAAAGATGTTATGGCTAAATTTCCAACACGTATGGTTGAAAAAGCAATTGTTGGTATGCTTCCGCATACACGTTTAGGAAAGCAAATGGCGGATAAATTATTCGTATATGCTGGACCTGAACATAAACATCAAGCGCAACAACCAGAAAAATTGGAGGTGTAAGACATGGCAAAGAACAAAGTTCAATACTTAGGAACAGGTCGTAGAAAGAGCTCAGTCGCTCGTGTCATTCTTTCGAATGGTAAAGGCGAGTTCGTGATCAACGGACGCACTTTTGAAAATTATATTCCATCTGCTGCAACCCGCTTAGACGTCTTACAACCACTTGCAATCACAGAAAATGAAGGCAAATATGACATTTCAGTAAATGTCTATGGTGGTGGTTTAACTGGACAAGCTGGAGCAATCCGTTTAGGTATCACACGCGCACTTTTGGAAGTAAATCCAGAACTACGTGCAATACTAAAACCAGCAGGATTAATCACAAGAGACTCACGTTCGAAAGAACGCAAAAAGTACGGCTTGAAAAAAGCACGTCGTGCTGGACAATTCTCAAAGCGTTAATCAATTTAGGACCCCTTGGGTCCTTTCTTTTTTATGATATAATATGACTAGACGTTTGATGAGGAGCATTATGAGATTAAATTACAAACGGACATTTTATATTGGGATCGTCTTTTTCATTATTTCAATGTTTTGGCAAACTTATGATATGTTAATTGCTAGAGCTTTGATTGATAAATATGGTCTTACTCAAACATGGTCAGGAATTGTTATGGCACTTGATAACATCATGGCTGTTTTTTTGCTTCCACTATTTGGATCACTATCCGATAGATCAAACGCAAAAATTGGAAGAAGAACTCCTTATGTTATTGTAGGGACTGTGATTGCTGCATTCGCATTTATGGGATTAGCGTATGCTGATTTTGTTCAAACAGAAAAAATTAAAATGACAGATATTATTGAATCACATTATGATGTGGCTTTCGAATCTGTTGAATATGAAGAAGAAAAAACGCATTGGTTTATCGTCATTGACAATATGCGTGATGAAAGACAAGATAGTTTAGAAGAGGGTTTGATTAGTGAACGTCAGTATACTTCATGGTATGAAAGTACCCACGATGGGATGCTTTCTATATTAGCAAGAGCTGGTGATTCATTATCGGCAAGACAACTTTATGAAATCAAAGACTTATATTATAGCTATTTATCAACAAGAGCGTGGGAAGTGACTTCGCGTGATCCATCAACCTTAATCATTTTCATTTCGACATTATTTATTGCACTTATAGCGATGGCGATTTTTAGATCTCCTGCGGTTGCATTAATGCCAGATATCACAATAAAACCATTAAGATCTAAAGCTAATGCGATCATTACATTTATGGGGGCAGTGGGTGGTATTGTTGGTGTTTATATCATAATGTTAAGTGGATTAAATCGCCATGCTTATGATAATCACGCCAAAGTATTTATTATTATTGGGGCGATTATGCTAATTGCTTTAGGATTATTTTTATGGAAAGTTAGAGAACCTGAATGGGTTAAAGATAAACAAGAACTTGAAAAACATCTTAATATGGTCATTGAGGAAGAAGAGCAAACATTACCTTTAAGAAAACAGTTTTCAATGAAACATCTATCAAGACGTAAAGCAAGATCTCTTTATTTTCTACTCATTTCAATTTTTATGCTATTTATGGGTTATAACGCTGTTATGAGTAAATTATCGGACTATTTACCCAAAGTACTCAATATGAATTACTTTGATTTTCCATTTATTGTTGCTCAAGCTTTAGTTATTATCATGATTGTTCCAGTTGGGATTTTATCGCTAAAACTAGGAAGAAGACGAACTATTATTTTAGGGATGATGATTGTTTTAGCGTCATTTGGTTCAATTTACTTTCTTAAAGAAGGTCAAGCGTGGTTAACAGCAGCCGTTGTGTTTTTTGCAGGTGTAGGATGGTCGATGATTTCAATTAATACTTATGTTATGGTCGTTGAACTTGCAAGTGGTGGGAACTCAGGACTTTATACGGGATATTATTATTCTGCATCTATGACCGCACAGATTGCAACACCGATTCTATCTGGGATTCTTATGGATAAATTCGGAAGATTAATTTTGTTTCCTTATGCGACATTCTTTGTTTTAATTGCATTCTTAGCCTTTATTCTTGTTAAAGAAGGCGAAGCAAAAAAAATACGTAAACATGTATTTAAAAATTTGACGATGAAGAGGGATGCATGATGAAAATTATGGTCATTGGTTATTCAAGTTCTGGGAAATCAACATTTTCAAAACGTTTATCACGTTGCTATAATACGCCTATCTTGCATATTGATCGCATCTTTTTTGCACCAAATTGGGTTGAAAGAGATAAAAAAATCGTCGAACAAGAAATCAGAGAATTTATGAAACAAGATAATTGGATCATTGATGGTCTCTATCGAAAAATGGCAACCGAACGATTTGAAATTGCAGATAAAATATTTATTTTTGATTTTAATCGGTTTAAATGTCTTTATGGAGCTATTATAAGACGCATAAAGTTTCACAATCAAAATCGTGATTCAATTGCTGAAGGATGTAAAGAACGCTTAAATTTTAGTTTTATTTGGTGGATATTATTTAGCGGAAGAAAAAAGAATTCTAAGGAATTGTTAAAATCCATTAAACATAATTATAAAGATAAAGTCATTGTTTTTAAGAATAGAAAACAGACCAATCAATATTTGAGAAGCATTGGCTATAAAGGCTCATTTAAATATGAGTGAAATATCACATAGTCGTTGTCGAAATATAGCAAAATATCGTATAATAGTTAAGACTAAAGGTGGGATACAAAATGAGTAAAATTCGCGTAAGATACGCACCAAGTCCTACAGGACTACTTCATATTGGGAATGCAAGAAGTGCATTGTTCAATTATATTTATGCACGTCACTTTGGTGGCGATTTTATTGTTCGTATCGAAGATACAGATGTAGCAAGAAATGTAAAAGGTGGTGAAGCTTCTCAATTAGATAATCTAAGATGGTTAGGGCTAGATTGGGATGAATCTCCTGACAAAGGCGGCAAGTATGGACCTTATCGTCAACTTGAACGTCTAGATTTATATCAAAAGTATGCAAATGAACTATTAGAAAAAGGATTAGCATATAAAGATTTTCGTGAAGATGGCGACAAATTCGCGATAAGATTTAGAGTGCCTGAAGATCAAACCTATGTATTTGATGATATTGTTCGTGGTGAACTCAAGTTTTTAAGTAAAGATGTTGAAGATTGGATTATTATGAAAGATAACGGAATTCCAACCTATAACTTTGCTGTTGTTATCGATGATCATTTAATGGAAATCACGCATGTATTGCGCGGTGAGGAACATATTACAAATACGCCAAAACAAATTATGGTTTATCGTGCTCTCGGATGGACGGAACCAAAATTTGGTCATATGACGATTATTGTGAATGAACAGAAGAAAAAACTTTCTAAACGCGATAAAAATGTCATTCAGTTTATTTCCGAATATGCTTCTATGGGTTATCTTCCAGAAGCAATGTTTAATTTTATTGCCCTTTTAGGTTGGTCTCCATCAGGAAACCAAGAAATTCTATCACAAGAAGAAATAATTAAAGGATTTGATCCAAGTCGTCTATCTAAAGCACCAGCTATGTTTGATAAAGAAAAGCTTGCATTCGTCAATAGCAAATACATTAAAAAATTGAGCGTCGAAGACTTGGCACAAAAAGCTTTACCTTATTTAAAAAATGCTAATATTGATATACCAAATGAAATATGGTTACATACTTTGGTGTCCATCTTACAAGATAGAATGACTCATATTGGTGAAATTGCTGATTTATATCATGCGTTTTTCCATGATCAATTTTTGATTCAAGATGAAGCGTATCAATTTTTGGTTGAAAATAATTCCTCAAACATTCTTGAATCTTTTATGAACCACTTGAAGATGAGTAGTTTTATACCAGAAGAAATAGAAGGACTCATTAAGCAAACAGGCGTTGATACTAATACAAAAGGTAAACCACTCTTCATGAGCTTAAGAATTGCAACCACAGGGGATATGCACGGTCCAAGTTTACCAGTTTCATTATCATTACTTGGAAAAACCCGTGTACTTTCACGTTTAGAACAAACCATCAAGAAACTTAGAGGTGAATCATGAGAAAGATTGGAATAGTTATCACAACATTGGTTTTCGCACTTATACTCATAAGTTGTGGACCAAGAACAAGCGTTAAAGGATATTTTTTAGATATTGATGAACGCACAACGTCAATCATATTTTCTATTGAACTTGAAGACCCAAATGATGAAATTACTGGGAATGTCATCGTAGAACTTATTGATGTTAAAACGAATGCTATTGTGAATTCAAAAACACTGTATCAAGAAAATGAATATAGCAATATCAATTTCACAGGACTTGATAATAAAGGCGATTACAAAATTGATGTTCGTGTCACAATCGGAAGAGAATCAAAGGTTGTGGTTTCACATGATGTTGATTTGCAATCTTTAGAAACTAAGGTGATTACATCAGTAGAAGATTTTATGGATATGGCAAGTAATCCAGAAGGAAACTACGAGTTAGGTCAATCAATTGATTTTTCAAATGTAAGTTTTCTATCACCATTTGGAAGTGTATCCAAAACATTTTCTGGAACATTTGATGGCAAAGGATATACTTTATCAAATATTACATTTGGATCCATTACAGGTAATGTAGGTCTATTTGGATATGTCTCTTCTGGAACGATCAAGAATTTAAATATAAATAATGTCAAAATTGGGTCACCAGATGCGCGCTTAACCACACAAACGGCATCAAAAATAGGTGTTCTTGCAGGCTATGTTTCAAGTTCTGATGCAGTGATTGAAAATATTTCAATTGATCAAGCTGAAATTTATGTCACTTCAAGCTCATCATATCAAATTCATGTTGGTGGTGTATTTGGAGACTTAAGAGCGGTGGCTAAAAATATAGAGCAAAGAAATGTAATGGTTGATGTGTTAACGACATCTTATGCAAAAGTTAACGTGGGCGGTGTTGCAGGTTTTGTGGGAGAGCAAGGCGGTCTTAGACAGGTATTGAGTTACGCAGATATTTATCAAGAAGTTATTGGTGATTATGTCGATATTTCAACGAAAACATGGAATATTAATGTAGGTGGCGTTGTTGGTGATTTTAATTCACGCTTAAGTCGTGGTCTTCAAGAAGTCATTCATACTGGAAATATAAATGTAGATTTAGATTTTGGAACTCCAAGCGGACAAAAAGGCACATATGATGTTTATATAGGCGGATTAACCGGAAGATCATACGGCCAAATTTATCAAGCGATGTATGAGGGATCAATTGCTCTAAATCACACGGAAAATGAGTTTGAATCAAGTATCATTAAGTCATTTTATGTTGGTGGAATTAGCGGATACTATGAATCTAATTTCATTATTGACCATGTCGTATATTTTAATAATACAAGAAGTATTGATTTAAATGTCTCAGAAGATAGTAAAGTATATCTCTCTTACACAGTAGGTGCTATTCCAATAACACTTAATCATGAGTTTGGTCATACTGGAGAAGGTACATTAACTAAAAACGGTAGTGCTTTCGTAGAAGTAAAACCTTCACCAATCATTGACTCACTTGAAGGTTACTTTACATCTGAATTTATGACTAGTCCTAAAAACGAATAATTAAACGAAACGATATCATATAGATATCGTTTTATCTCATAATGGAGGTAAATCTTATGAAGATATCTAAAACGCGCTTTATCAATTATGCACGTTGCAAAAGATTTTGTGCACTAGATGAAATTTATATGGAAAAAGACAAATCTATCGTCGCATTTAGTGATGATCCCGAACTTGATGATCTCATGAGCTTAGAAAATAAATCAAAAATCATTGCCATTTTAGAATCGATGACTGATGATGACGATGAAGATATAATCGAAAAAGAAGATCCTCAAATGGAGATTATGTTACCTTATTATAATAAAATTGAAATTCTCGCAGGAGATGCAATAAAGAACAAGTATAAGGGTGATGTCATCTATAATCTTGATACTTATAAACAAAAAAAGTTCTCATTTGAGAAAGATGGTTTTCAATTTTATTGTTTCTTAGACGGTTATCAAGAAGATAAAGAGCGTATTCGGATTTTCGAAGTTAAAGCAACCACTTCTAAAAAATTTATTGAAATGAAGTTTACCGAAGATAAAGTTAAAACTCCAGTTTTTGATTATTCACCGGATGGCATTTTGATGCTTCAAGAAGACTTAGGAAATCATTTTGGAGCTAAGTATCAAGAAAAAATCCAAAGTATTAAAACAAAGTTATCAGATGTTGGTCGTTATGTTTATGACATTAGTTATTAACGGTATGTTATTGATAAATCACTTAAAATTGATAAACCTGTTGATTATTTTTTAGTGGTCTTA
>JBAYCS010000002.1:0-18496 GCA_041668625.1 Acholeplasmataceae bacterium
GCAGGGGCGCCTCTTCAGCCACTTGAGTACTACTCCAGCCCAATATTTGACGCCTAAGCGCCTTTATAGAATAGCGTATTTTTGGTATTTTGTCAACCGTTATTAATCTTTTAACATGGTCAAGCCGACTTTACCTTTTTGAAGGTCAATGTTTAAGACAAAAACTTTAACAATGTCACCAACATTTAAGACATCCTTTGGATGTTTAATGTATTTTTTAGAGATTTTAGAAATATGGAGTAGTCCATCTTCCTTAAGTCCAACATCAATAAATGCACCAAAGTCAACAACATTTCTAACAGTACCTTCAAGCTCCATGCCAATTTGTAAATCTTCAATCTTTAAAATATCTGATCTTAAAATAGGCTGGGCAAATTGATCTCTTGGGTCTCTTAATGGCGCGACAAACGCGTCCAATATATCACTTAATGTATAAGAGTCCACATTAAGTTCTTCTTGAAGATGTTTACGATTAATGTTATCAATTAAAAATTTAACTTCTTCTTTACCAAACATATCGCCTGTAATATTTAATTTCTTCATGATTTGTTTAGCGATATGGTAACTTTCTGGATGGACAGCCGTCATATCAAGCGCTTCATCACCATCTGGGATTCTTAAGAATCCAATCGCTTGTTCAAATGTTTTATCACCTAAACGTGGAACACCTTTAATGTCATCTCTTCGTCTAAATTTGCCCATTTGATCGCGATATTTCACTAAATTTTCAGCACTTGTTTTATTAAGACCACTGACATACATCAAAAGTGCTTTAGATGCTGTATTCACATTTACTCCCACTTGGTTAACGGCTTGAGTAACCACGAAATTCAATGAATCATTTAATTTTTTAGGAGATACATCGTGTTGATATTGACCAACACCGATGCTCTTAGGATCGATTTTAACAAGCTCTGAAAGAGGATCTTGAAGTCTTCTTGCGATCGACGCTGCTGAGCGTTCTTCGACTGAAAAATCAGGGAATTCCTCTCTTGCAAGTTCACTTGCAGAGTAAACGGATGCTCCTGCTTCATTGACAATCACATATTGAACTGTCATGCTCGTTGTTTTAATAAGTTCAGCAACAAAACTTTCAGTTTCTCTACTAGCTGTTCCATTACCAATAGCAATCAATTCAACTTTATATCTTCTAATAAGTCTTAATAAATCTCTTTGACTTTCTTGAATTTGTTTATCGGAGATCGTTCCACCTAATTGTTTTTCATGTGGATAAATAACACCTTTTTCTAATACTTGACCAGTCTCAGAAACAACTGATAGCTTGCAGCCAGTTCTAAATGCAGGGTCTATCCCTAATATGACTTTTCCTTTTAGTGGTGGTTGTAATAAGAGTTTTTGAAGATTGACGCCAAAGATATCAATGGCTTGTTCTTCTGCAACATCATTTAATTCAGAACGAACTTCTCTTTCTAATGATGGATAAATAAGACGTTTTAGTGAATCATCAATCGCTTGTTTAAGATAAGGAACTGCTTGAGATGACTCATCTTTAATGACTTTAAATTCTAAATAGTTGGTCATGATAGTTTTATCTAAATCGATTTTGACAGTAATGACTTTTTCTTTTTCAGCACGATTTATGGCTAACACGCGGTGTGGCTTAATCTTTGATATTTGCTCGTTATAGTCATAATACATTTCATATACTTTTTTAGAATCTTCTGCATTTTTCTTTACTTGAGTGATCATAATACCACTACGCATCATTTCTTCACGAAGTGCTTTACGATAATTCGCATCATCAGAAATCATTTCAGCAATAATATACTTCGCACCTTCTAGCGCTTCATCTACAGTTTTTACTTGTTCGTTTAAATACTTTTCTGCTTCAATTAACACATCATCTTTTGGAAAAAGTAAAAGATAATTAGCCAGTGGTTCAAGACCTTTTGCAATCGCTTCAGTAGCCTTTGTTTTTTTCTTTTCTTTAAATGGACGATATAGATCTTCAACTTCTACAAGTTTTTCAGCAGAAAGAATTTCAGCTTTTAGTTCTTCAGTCAACATGCCTTTTTCGTCAATTAGACGAATAACTTGTTCTTTTCTGTCGAATAAATTTTTACCATATTCCCAAAGCTTAAAGATTTCATTAATTTGTTCTTCATCAAGTCCACCCGTAACTTCCTTACGATATCTTGCGATGAAGGGAATGGTATTTCCTTGGTCAAGTAATTCAAGAACTGATTTCACTTGATTTTCTGAGATTTTTAGACTTTTTTTAATTTCATAAATTATCGAATCATGCATATTTAATTACTCCTTAATAAGACAAAAGGGCTATGCCCTTATGTGATGTGATTAATTAATTGTATTAATCTTTAATTGAATAGATGATGCAGTATATATAGTTTCAAATCCTTGATCAACCGTATTGAAGATAACGAGCATTTCAGATGCATCAGTTTCTAGATTTAAATGGTCTAAATTTGCATTCTCATAAATGGTCGTAAAGACATCTAAGTCAAGAAAGAAAAATGCTAAACCTTCAAAATCAGTATCTTTGATGATTGTTTCTGTTTCAAGGTTTACTTCAGAAGATCTATATAAATAAATATATATTTCGTCATTTTCACTGATTAATGTACGCCATTCATTATAATTATCATACTTCGTGAAATAATCTTGATCAACGACATATCCAAACGTTGGATCATTAATCATTAAATGAACGAGATCATCTTCTGAAATTTGAAGCTGATCAAGAAACGGTGTTTCTTCAGTTTCTTTATCCATAAAATATGTTACAAGCATAATAATTGCTGCAACCGCTATGGTTAATGTGATGACAATAATGCCAATTCGAAAGAACATAATTTCTTGTTTAGAAGGTTCCTTCTTTTCACTCTTTTTAACCACTGGTTTGGTGGTTGTGTTATTTTTTATTTCTACTTTTTTTGGCTGTTGTTTTTTGTTGTTTGCCATGGTTGTCACTTCCTATCATAAGCATTATACCGAAATTATAAATCTTATTCAACAAGATGGAAAATTATGTTAAAGTCTTTCACAAATCACAAAAGCAATGGCTTGTTTTTCAGTATGAGATATTGAGACTTGAAACTGCAGTTCTTGTCCAAATGGATGAGTTTTCACATAAGGTTTTCCATGTAAATCATTCAAGATCGTAATATCCTTAAAATTAGTTTTACCATCACCATGACTGATTGCTTTAAAAATAGCTTCTTTTGCAGCAAATCTTCCACCAATGAAAGTTAATTTTCTTTCGATTGATGTCATCGAATGGATAACTTCAACTTCATCTAAAGATAATATGCGAGTTACATGTTTTTCATCAAGCCAATGTTTAATCCGTTCTAAATCAACAAGATCTGTACCAATACCATAGATCATAAGTCGTTCTCCTCTCTAATTTGGTCAGCCATCATTTTAATCTTTTTCAAACGATGGTTTAAACCAGATTTTGAGATTTGCTCCTTGAATGTATCTTCATAATATCGCGTAAGTTCGAGAAGCGAAACTTCAGGATATTCTTTTCTTAAAGCAATAATTTGTTTAGTCTTTATATCAATTTGAGATTCGGGAATATAGGTTTCGATTACTTCAATATCTTTTAATTGATCATTAGCTGCAACAAATATCTTTTTTTCATTGGCAATCTCGCAATTCATTAAGCGATTAATCGAATTATTAAAATCTCTTTTAATTCGAATATCTTCAAATTGAAATACTGAATTTTGAGCACCCATGACTTGCAAGAAATCACTAATACCTTCTGCATCTTTCAAATAAACGATAAATCCGTTTCTTCGTTTAGAAATCTTGGCGTTCAAATCAAAATGAACCATCAGATTTTGAATGAACACAATCTGTTCTGAATCTCTTGAAAATATTTCTAAGTGGTACTCAGCTGTCTTTGGATGATTGACTGATCCATAAGCCAAAAATGCAGCTCTTAAATAAGCTCTTTTCGATTCACTAGAACGCGTCATCATCTCTTGATACTCAATCGGACTTTCTAGTAATCCGTGTTCAGATAAAATATCCTCAACTTTTGATTGAATACGTATGATTATCGTTTGTCTTTGTTTAAGCCGTTGTTGTTTTTGGGTGATTAAACTTGTTTCAGCTTGATATAAGGTTCTTGTCAACTGTAAAAACCGTTTTGCAACGGTTGGATTATTGGTTTTAAAATCGAGCATTTTCTCACGATTTGCAATATGAAATTCTGCATTCGAATTGATAAATGCTGAAAATTCAGCAAGTTGTTCTTCAAGATCAACTGGAATGGTGACCAATTCTTCTTTTACAGTTTTCGCAAAACTCATTTGTTATTCCCAAGTTTCTAAATATCTTAACGCATTTTGAACAGCGATTGCTCCATCAGCAGTTGCTGTAACAACTTGTCTAATTTGTTTTTGATTGACGTCTCCCGCACCATAGATACCTGGAACTTTAGTTTCCATTTTTTCATTGGCAAGGATATAGCCATAATCATTAGTGATACCCAAATCTTTAACCATGGTTGTTACTGGAATTAACCCAACATATTCAAAGACTCCATCGGCTTTAATTTCAACTTCTGATTTATCCTTTTTAGTGATGATAACACCTGTTAAGCCTTTATCATCTTTTAAGAATTTTTTTACAACTGATCCATAATGGAAATCAACATTCGGTTGTTTTCTTAAAATATCTTGAGCCTTCATATCCGCAGTTAAATCATCTAGATTTTGAACAACAGTAACATGGGTTGCAAGCGTTGAAAGATACGATGCTTCTTCAACGGCTGAGTTACCTCCACCAATGACGACAACTTTTCTATCTTTATAAAGTGGACCATCACAAATAGCACACCAACTTATACCATTCATCGCAAGTTCATCTTCATTTTCAACACCTAAGCGTCTTGGAACATTACCAGTAGCAATGATAACAGCTTTTGCTTCATATGTTTTACTTGGTGTCACGACAATTTTCTTATTTCCATCTAATTCAACTTTTGTGACTTCATCATAAATAACTTCTACACCTAAATCATAAGCATGATCAATCATCATGGTAGCAAGTTCATAACCTGCAAGTTTTTTTGCACCTGTATAGTTTTCAATCTCGTTATATTTAGAAAGTTGTCCACCAGGTGTATCTTTTTCAAACATCGCAACCTTCAAGTTTGCACGCTTTGCATAAATGCCTGCAGTAATACCGGCAGGACCGGTACCAATAATTAAAATATCGTATAACATAGTTTATCTCCTTTAAATTAAATCTTTAATGTTTTTTAGTTCATCGATTACAAAATCAGGATTTTCAAATAACATTTGTTTTGTTCGCATACTGTATGTTACAGCACATGATTTAATGTTCGCTGCTTTAGCAGCTTTGATATCATTTTCGTGATCACCAATATAAATTGTCTCTTTAGGCTTAACATTGAAAATCTCTATCGCTTTTAAAATTGGATCAGGATTTGGTTTATGTAGTTTTGTATCTTCATATCCAATAACATGATCAACAAATGATATTAATCCTACAAGTTCTAAGTGGTGAGTCGCAACTTCAATCATTTTTGATGTTACAATACCTATTTTTCTCTTTTTTTGTTTTAAATACTGAAATGTTTCTAATGCACCCTCATAACTCTGTAATCCTTTTTCAATAAAAGATTCTGATGTCATACGGTAAAATGAAACCATTTCATCTATAAGTTTTTGATCTTTTGTGTAAGTTTCAAAAGTTTCAAAAAGTGTATGTCCTAATAAATTACTTTCTTCATCTTGAGATAATTTAATTTCTGGGAAATATTTCTCAAACGTAATTTTAAATGTTTTTAATATAATCTCGGGTGTTTGAATTAACGTTCCATCAAGATCAAACAAGAATGTTTTAATCATTATTCAGTTCCTTTCACAAGCATATCGACATAATAAGGTTTATCTTTAATCACAAACCTATTAACAACAAGAAGTAAGATGCCACCTAACATAAATAATCCAAGTGAAAGAACAATATTTGCTGGTAATCCGAATAATCTTAATGCATCATCTGGATGACCTCCAACGCGTAAGGGTTCAATGACGAGTCCTCTACCTAAGCCATACCAAATTAAATATAAACCAAGCATGTCTCCAATTTTAAACCAACGTTTACGTCTTGCGATTAATAAGAAGACTAACCCGGCAAAATTCCATAATCCTTCATATAAGAATGTTGGATGATGAAACGCACCATCAATAAACATTTGATCTAGGATAAATGTTGGTAATATGTTAAGTAAAAACTGACTTTGAATGACTGGTCCGTATGCTTCTTGATTCATGAAATTACCCCATCTACCAACAATTTGGCCAATAAGGAAACCAATCATAATCATATCTGCTAATGCCCAAAACGATATTTTTTTCTTTTTCGTGAAAAAAATCATGAATATTAGTGTTACAATGACAGCTCCATGAATAGCGAGTCCACCTTGTGTGATATTAATCACATCAATAAATGAATTATAATTAGGGGATGGGTCAAAAATAACATAATATATTCTAGCTCCTAAGATAGCGAGTGGTACTGCAAATAAAATACCATCATATAAAATATTGACATCCCAATTAAACTTTTTAAATTCTTGATATGTTAGAAATGCTCCTAAGATAATTCCAGTTAGAATAAAAACTGCATACCATGCAATTTGAGCAAATCCCAAATCTAATGCTATTGAGTTATATGGAACACCACTTTGAGTTCCAATCGCAATCGTTAGCACTAATAAAAATACGAATAATGGCCCACCATATGTAAATAGTGGATGATCCATCCATTTTTTATGCGTCTTCATCTTCTTCACCTCGTATGCCTTTCGCTCGTTTTGCGACTGCTTCCATGAGTTCTTCAGACGCATTATAGCCAAGATATTTTAATTTTTGATTAAGTGCTGCAGTTTCTACTAAAGTTGCCACATTACGTCCTGGTAATACAGGAATAGTCACTTTAGTGATTTCTGTATTAAAAAATTTAACGGTTTCTGACTGAGTACCTAAACGATCATATTGCTTATCTTTTTTCCAATGCTCAAGTTCTACAACTAATCTTAATTTTTTTGATTCTCTAAACGCACCAGCACCAAACATTTTTACAACATCAACAATTCCGATTCCACGAACTTCAATGTATCGTTCTAAAATTTGTGGTGCATGACCAACGAGTAATCCTGGTGCAGCTTCATAAATATCAACACGATCATCACTGACTAAGATATGACCTCTTTTGATAAGTTCAAGTGCTGTTTCACTCTTTCCAATCCCACTTTTCCCAGTAATTAATGTTCCCATGCCATGAATATCCATAAGCACTCCGTGTACACTTTTTCTAGGAGCGAGTTTATCTCTTAAATACTGATATAGCATGCCATTTAATGGTGTGGTTCTAACCTTGCCCTTAAGAATAGCCACATGATACTTTTCACCAAGTTCAATCATCCACTCTTCAACATCCACATTCACACTAAATAGTATCCCAGGAGGATTTTTGGCCATGATATCTTCAATTCGTTGTCTTCTAATATCAAAAGGCAAAAGATTCATAAAATGAGATTCTTTGGATCCAATCAATACTAATCGATCATTATCAAAAAATTCTAGGAACCCAGCAAGTTCAACTCCAGGTCTAGAAAGCATTTCCGATTTAATTTCTCTTTCAGCGGTTTTTTGACTGGTGATTAATATTAAGTCTAAATCTCTGAGTAAATGCTTAATCTTTAATTTCATAATTACCCCCTATTTTTCATGCGTCTTGCATAAATTGCTTTACGCAAGTATGTGGAAAAGACGAGTCTAAAAATTGAAAAGATAACTGAAAAGATGATGAGTGATTCTATGCCATTAAAATGAAACCCTACTTCTAATAACTGATCAATTCCAAATAATATAAGAATTTGAGTCATGACATTAATCGTACCCATGCTCATAATCATTGCCCTAGGTAGATATCTAAAAAGCAGTATCTTTATAAAGTTTTCAGCACCGGTTAATAGCGTCATCGCAATGAAAAAACCAAGCGCAGTCATTTGAACCATGGCTTGATTGATACCTGCAGATAGTCCAAAGACTACTGCTGATAACAATATATTAATACCAAACGAAATCGCTAAATGATAAACATAATTCGGATGAAGTAAAAATCCTAGACTAATGGCTATCTGCTTATTTTGTTTATGCTTTTTGAGTTCTTCAATAAGCTCTAAGATTTCTTCCTCTGTTAATTCCTTTTTATCATCTGGTTTTTTTTCAGGATCCATCGCTATCCTCCGTTTATTATTATAACAAATTCTTAAATTTAGTTTACTTTAACGCGTTTTTTAAATATTGCCCAGTATAACTTTCTTTAACTTTTGCAATTTCTTCAGGTGTTCCCATCGCAACGATATATCCACCAGCATCTCCGCCTTCAGGACCTAAATCGATGATATGATCTGCATTTTTTATCACATCTAAATTATGTTCGATGACAACCATGGTTGCTCCTTCATCAACAATTGTATGAAGTACTTTAAGTAATCTTTTAACATCGTCTGTGTGAAGTCCAGTTGTGGGTTCATCTAAGATATAAATGGACCTATTTGTAATTCTGCGATACAGTTCAGATGCAAGTTTCACACGTTGTGCTTCACCACCAGAAAGTGTGGTTGCTGATTGTCCTAATGTAATATAATCAAGACCAACATCATAAATAGTTTGAAGCTTTTGAGAAATTTTTGGATGGTTCTCAAAAAAGTTCAAAGCTTCTTCAATCGTCATATCTAAGACATCTGCAATATGTTTTCCTTTATATTTGATTTGTAGGGTTTCCCTATTGTAGCGTTTTCCACCACATACTTCACAAGGGACATAAACATCTGGTAAAAAATGCATTGAAATCTTTTTAACACCATCGCCACCACATGCTTCACAACGTCCACCACGAACATTAAATGAAAATCTGCCTTTGCTATATCCACGGGCTTTCGATTCATTAGTTTGTGCATATAGCTCGCGAATATCATCAAATACACCTGTATAGGTTGCTGGATTACTTCTTGGTGTACGCCCTATCGGTGATTGTGAAATCTCAATGACACGATCAATTAGATGATGATCATTGATGGCTGTATGTAATCCGGGTTTGTCTTTAGATTTATAATATTTTTGTTGAAGTCCCTTCATCAAAATTTCATTTACTAAAGTTGACTTACCTGATCCAGAAACTCCTGTAACGACAGTAAGTTTTCCAATCGGAAATCCAACAGATATATCTTTTAAATTATTAGCTTTAGCTCCCATGACTAAAATATCATTTCCTGTGCCTTCACGTCTACTTTTTGGTACGTCTACTTTTTCTAATCCTTTAAGATATCTTCCCGTTAAACTATTTTCATTTGCCATAACTTCTTCTGGAGTTCCATAGGCAATGACTTTACCACCGTGCTTACCAGCTCTAGGTCCAATATCAATTAAATAGTCAGAGGCTAGCATTGTTTCATGATCGTGTTCAACGACAACTAATGTGTTACCTAAATCTCGCATCTTTTTTAAAGTGTCAATTAACTTTTGATTATCTCTTTGATGAAGACCAATCGATGGTTCATCTAAAACATATAAAACACCTGTTAATTTTGATCCAATTTGTGTCGCTAACCTGATGCGTTGAGCTTCACCACCAGATAAAGAACCTCCTGAACGAGAGAGCGTTAAATATCCTAACCCCACATCTTTTAAGAATGTAAGCCTTGATATAATCTCTTGAAGCGCAAGCTTCGCGATTTGTTTTTGTTCAATGTTAAGCTCTAATCCAGATAAAAACGTAATAATTTCATCAATTGATTGGCTAGTAAGTTCATAGATGTTTTTACCACCAATCTTAATCGATAGTGCCATTGGATTAAGTCTTGCTCCATGACATACTGGACATTCTGATTCTGTCATAAAGTTTTCAATCCAAGTTCTAATCCATTCAGAGGATGTTTCACGATATCTTCGATTTAAATTATTGATAACTCCTTCATAAGAAGTATTTTTTTCATGAATTCTTCCTGAAGATGACTTTAATCTGATATGCAATTTTTCTTTTGTCCCATATAAAATGATGTCTTTATGTTCTCTTGAGAGCATATTCATGGGTTGTTTCATATCAATTCCATGATGTTCACATACTTGAATTAATTCACTTGAACTTAAATTTTCCGAATCATTATTTTTAAATGGAATTATTCCACCATCTAAAATGCTCTTTTCAGGATCAACTGTTAAATCTTCAGATACTTCAAGCTTTAATCCTAATCCATTACAAACAGGACAAGCTCCAATAGGTGTATTGAAAGATAATAAACGTGGTTCTAATTCTGGAATCACAAAATCAGAATCTGAACACGCATAATTTTCATTAAATTGTAACATTTCTTTATCATCAACAAATACTTTTGTTTTTCCCAAAGCTAATTTTGCTGCTAGTTCTAGAGCATCATAAAGTCTTGAACGAATTCCTTCTTTTACAATTAAACGATCAACAATTACATAAAAATCATGTTTCTTGTTCTTATCTAATTCAGGCATTTCTTCTAATAAAATAGTCTCGCCATCGATTAACGCTCTTGTAAAACCTTCTTTTAAGAATTGCTCAGCAAGTCTTTTGTGTGAACCTTTTTGTTGTTCCATCACGGGTGCTAAGACTAGTATTTTTGACCCTTCTTTTAAAGTTAACACACGATTTGTCATTTCTTCAATCGTTTGCTTAGTTAAAGGCTCTCCAGTATCTGGGCAGTATGGAGTACCGATTCTCGCATATAAAAGTCTTAAGTAATCATAGATTTCTGTCACGGTTCCTACTGTTGATCTTGGGTTGTTTGAGGTTGTTCTTTGATCAATAGAAATTGATGGTGATAACCCTTCGATTCTGTCTACATCAGGTTTCTCAAAATTTCCTAAAAATTGTCTTGCATAAGCTGACAATGATTCCATATATCTTCTTTGACCCTCTTGATAAAGTGTATCAAAAGCGAGACTAGATTTTCCAGAACCTGAAATACCCGTCATGACGACAAGTTTATTTTTAGGAATATCAATATCGATATTTTGTAAGTTGTTTTCTCTTGCTCCGTGTACTTTAATGAAGTCCATCAATAATCTCCTTAAAAGCTTTTTCGTCCATCGTATGGACATTAAGCTCTTTCGCTTTACTAAGTTTAGTTCCTGCATCCTCACCATAAATCACATAATCTGTTTTTGCTGAAACCGAACTTGACACTTTAGCACCGAGTTTTTCAAGTAATGCTGTGGCTTCATCACGTGAATAGAACGCTAATTTACCCGTTAAAACAATTGTTTGCCCTGTGAATGGGGATTCAATCGTTTGTCTTTTCTGAGCTTCCATGTTTAATCCTAGTTTTTTTAGTTCCTCAATCAGTAATAAATTTGTTTTATTATCAAAATAGTCAACAACTGATTGGGCAATCATTGGCCCTATTTCAGGTATATCTTGGAGTTGCTCAAGTTTCGCATGCTTAAGTTCTTCCATTGATGAAAAATGTTTAACTAAAGTTTTCGCTACTTTACTTCCAACATGTTTAATACCAAGACCAAAGATAAGTTTATCAAAACTTTGTGTTTTAGAATCTTCGATCGCTTTTAACAACGTATAGATTTTCTTATCACCAAATCCAGGTAAATCCTTAAGTGCTTCTTTATACTCTTTAAGATGGTAAATATCTGATATTTTGTTTAAATACCCTAAATCGTGTAGTGTTTCAACCACTTTTTCGCCTAAAGTATCAATATCCATGGCTTGTCGACTTGAAAAATGAATAAGTCCATACATTGACTTTCCAGGACAATCTGGGTTTATGCAATAGTGATCGGCTTCATTATCTTTTCTGATGACTTCTTTGTGACAAATCGGACATTCATTAATCATCACAAACGGTTTTTGATCAGTTCGTTTATTTAAGACAACTTCAATAACTTCAGGAATAATTTCACCAGCTTTATGAACTAAAACTGTATCATTAATCCTTATATCTTTATTTTTAATATAGTCTTCATTATGTAGAGTTGCTCTGGCAACCATGGAACCTGATATTAAAACAGGTTCAAGCTCAGCAACTGGTGTAATAACACCTGTTCTACCCACTTGAAATGTAATATCTTTTAAAATTGTTTCTACACGCTCAGCCTGAAATTTATAGGCAGTTGCCCATTTTGGGAACTTCGCTGTATAGCCAATATCTTCGTAAATCGAAAATTCATTAACTTTAATCACAACTCCATCAGTATCATAGGGGAGTCTTTTTCGAATTAAATCATATTGCTTGATAGTATCAATGAGACTTTCAATACCAAATACTTTTTGATAGTTTGGATTAACTTTAAACCCTAAATCAGCTAAATATTGAAGTGCTATTTCTTGTGTATCCGCGTATTTTTTTTGATTTACAATCGTATAAACAAACAAATCAAGGTTTCTTCTAGATACAACTTTTGAATCAAGCTGTCTAATAGTGCCCGCAGCGGCATTTCTTGGGTTAGCAAATAGTGATTCACCTTCGTTTAAACGCTCTTCATTAAGCTGCTTAAAGCTTTTATGTGGCATGAATATTTCACCACGAACTTCGATATCGATGGGTTCTTTTAATTTTAACGGGAGGCTTTTAATCGTTTTAACATTGTGTGTGACATCCTCTCCGATAAGACCATTACCGCGTGTAGCAGCTCTAACAAACAATCCCTTTTCGTAAAGAAGTGAAACCGCTAATCCATCTATTTTTAATTCTGTAACATATGAAAAACTTGAAATGACTTTTTTAATTTTTTCATCAAAGCTTCTAAGCTCATCTTCATTAAAAACATTCGACAAACTCATCATGGGAATTTGATGTTTAACTTTTGTAAAACTAGACAAAATAACTCCACCAACTTTTTGAGTAGGAGAGTCTTCATAACGATATTCTGGATACTTATCTTCAAGTTCTGTAAGTTCTTTTAGCATTAAATCATATGATTGATCAGAAATCTTTGGTTGATCAAGTGTATGATAATCATAATTGGCTTGATTGATTTGTTCAATGAGTTCTTTAATTCGTTTCTTTATGTCCACATAAATCACCCAATGATATTATATCATTTTATAGGCATATAATCATGGGTTTTCACATGAGATTCTTTAAGAAACACCGAGGGCGTGTGAATATGTCTTTGATCATCTAATCTAACATGGGTTAAGATGAGTTTTTTCTTTGCTCTTGTCATACCCACAAAACATAATCGTCTTTCTTCTTCTAGTTCAATCATTTGATTGTCATTTAGAGATGGGAGTTCCCCTTGCTCAAGACCAATCATTACTACAACATCAAATTCTAACCCTTTTGATTGATGAATGGTTAAAAAATGTATTGTATCCTCAATCTGAAGTCTGTAATCATCTAACTCATAAAGATGATTTTTTAAATGAAATGCTCTTTTGTGATTACGATATAAAATGGCTGTTGTTAGATTACTATTTTTTTGAATAATCGAAATCAATAAGTCTGTCACATATAATGACTCTTGTTCTAAATTATAAAAAGAAATACTTTCCACATCCTCATTTCCATCTATAGAAGGATTCATGCTTAAATAATCTCTCTTAGGATTATTGATAATAAGTTGATTTGCAATATGAACGATGGGTTTTGTGGATCTGTAATTGGTAGAAAGCGTTAGAACTGATGCTTTATACTCGTGAACAAACTGATGAATAATTTTATAGTTTGAACCTCTAAAACGATAAATACTTTGATTTGGATCACCAACAGCAAACACTTTCGTGTGACATGAAATGAGTTTTTTTAATACCTTATATTGAAGTTCATTTGTATCTTGAAACTCATCGATAAATAGATAAGAATAATTTTTACTTATATGACTTTTAAGATAGTCAATTAATAAATCATCAAAATCTTTTAAATGTTTTGATTTAAGAACCATCTGATATTTATTATAGGAATTCGGCTTTCTTATGCGATATAAAGAATTCTTATATCTGCTTATCATCAAGAGTTCATATGGACTAAATGAAAAATCATCTGGTTCAAAAATATCATAAGGATAGACAGTATTTTTCTTTAACTCGTTTAAGCAGAATTGATGAAAGGTGTACACGTCATTCGTCCTATTCTCTAGTCTTTCAGCCATTTCTATGGATGCTTTCTTTGTAAATGTAATACATAAAATATCTTCGGGATTTACACCCTCAAAAATTAATCTTTTCACTTTTTCTACAATCACTCTTGTTTTTCCACTACCCGCACAAGCTTGTAAAAAAAGGAAAGGCTCATCACTATTGATAGCTTTCCTTTGTTCTTCACTAAAGTTCATTTTTATCACCCATCTTATAATAGGTGACATGTGACTAATTTTCTTTTTTTACTTTTCTAATCGATGGATGACTTTCTAATATCTTTTTAATACCATGTGGAAAATCAAATGCAATGGTTGCAATATCGGAATCTATTCTAATCACAACCCCCCTACCAAAGACTTGATGCATGATCTGATCTCCAGTATTTAGCATATGTTTTGATGTTGTATTACGGTCGATTTTAATTTCTTTTTCTTCACTTTTTAGTCTTGATTCTTTTAAAAATCTAGAGGGTTGGCTATATCTCATCGTTCCATATAACATCCGTTGGTCTGCATAGGATAAATATAGTTTCTCTTTTGCTCTTGTCATACCAACATAAGCAACTCGACGTTCTTCTTCAATTTCAAATGAGCTACCTAAAGACCTGTCACCAGGAAATATTCCTTCCTCCATGACAACCATAAAAACAACTTTAAATTCTAAGCCTTTTACTTGATGATAGGTTGATAAACGCACACGATTGATATCTTCAACATCTTGATCTAGGTCACTGTATAATGAGATTTGATCGAGTTGTTGGATAAGTTTTTCACGAAAACTTCCTTCGTAATAATGATCCCCTCTTGAAAAGACTGTTTTTAAATCCATTAAGTTTTCAATGCGATCATCTGCGATATCATCGCCTTCTTCTTTCAAACTATCAATATATTTCGTTTTGGCCATTAATATAGCCATAATTTCATCAAGACTCTCCATATCATTCAATGAATCTTGGATTTCTTTCATCATTAATTTAAATTCTTGCATCCCCTTTTTAGCTTGAGGAGTAACATCTACATAATCAATAGCACTGAACATTGACATGCCTAAGTCTTTTGCTTTTTGTTCAAGTTTTTGTAGAGATACCTGACCAATTTGTCGTTTAGGAACATTAATGATTCTCTTTAAATAAAAGTCTTGATTAAAATCTAGTGCAAGTCTGATAAATGCAAGTGCATCTTTAATTTCTCTTCGTGCATAGAATGAAATACCGCCATAAATGATATATGGAATCTCTGATTTAATTAATGTGTCTTCAAACATTCTAGATAAAACGTTATTCCGATAAAGTATTGCCATTTCATCATAAGGAATACCCAATTGATGAAGTCTTTGGATTTCATTTGCTATAAAGAATGATTCTTGAAAATCATTTGTTGCATGATGATAATAAGGAGCTTCTCCAAGCCCTTTATCACTTTCTAAGTTTTTTGCTGCTGGACGATTGATATTAAATTGAATAAGTTGATTAGCTGCTTGTAATATTAAATTTGTTGACCTATAATTTTGTTCTAGAATAATCTTTTCAGCACTAAAATCACGCTCGAAAAATCTAGCATTTTCGTAGTTTGCACCTCTAAATGAATAAATACTCTGATCAGGATCACCAACGATAAAAACTTGACGATGAACTTCACCTAAAATTTTCAATAATCGATATTGGATGTGATCTGTATCTTGGAATTCATCCACCAAGACGTGTTGAAAATAAGTTTGATAATATGTTTTAATTTTAGGAATCGTATCAAATATTTCAAGAGGATATAAAAGTAAATCATCGAAATCTACGAGTTGATTTTCTCTTAAATAACTTTGATATCTTAAAAAGATTTTTTCCTCTTCAGACTTTTCAAAATCATCCATACGTTTCATCTTATATAAACTAAATAGATTTCTTAATGCCTTAACAGAAAACATCTTTAAATCTAATCCCATATCTTTGATTTGATCACTGATAATCTTCTTTTGATCATCGTCATCAATCACTGTGAAGTTAGGACGATAACCATAAGGCAATTCAGCAATATGTTTTCTCAAAATTTGAAGCCCAAATGCGTGAAATGTATATAACCAGACACTTGAAGCATATGGTCCGGTCATATCTATGACGCGTTGTTTCATCTCACGTGCTGCTTTATTCGTAAACGTAACAGCGAGTATTCTTGCTGGATCCATACCCTCTAAAATAAGATAAGCAATCTTTGATGTTAACGTTTTTGTTTTCCCAGTTCCCGCACCGGCAACTACAAAAAGCGGACCACCCGGGTGGATGACCGCTTTGAGTTGCGATTCATTTAGGGATGTTAGAAAATTCATATAATCCCACTTTCTATTTGTAAGAGCTCTTCAATGGAACAATCTCATTAAATACAAGATGATCTTTTTTCGATTCATGATCAACACTAAAATATCCATTTCGCATAAATTGAAATTTATCAAGTTCTTTAGCATCACCTAAAGATTCTTCAACGATGCCATGTTCAACATGCCATGAATCTTTATTAAACCGGTCCATTAAATCCATAGAATCATCACCAATAATGAGCGGTCCAAAGAAGTTAAACGTTGCGTGATGTCCGTGTGTTTTTTCAACATAATGGATAGTACCATTAGGTTTTCTATCGTTAAATCCACTACCACTCTTTGTTTGTTCATCATAGGTTGCTAAAACTTCAATAATATCACCACGATCATCATAAATCACATCATAAGCTTTAATGAAATATGCATGGAACAAGCGTACTTCCTCATTCAAAGAAAGTCGTTTAAATTTATTGTTAGGCTTATTTAAGACGAAATCGTCTTGTTCAATATAGATATGTCTTGAAAAAGGTATTCTTCTTGATCCTAAATCTAGATGATCTTGATGGTAAGGTACTTCAAAGTATTCTACTTTATCTTCTGGATAATTGGTAATCGTAACCTTCAAAGGTTTAATAATAGCCATCACACGTTTTGCATGATCTTGTAAATCGTCTCTCACTGCTGCTTCAAGCATATCAAAACTTGCTGTTGAGTTAACCTTTGATAATCCAGTTGAAACAACGAAATTTCGAATAGCTTCAGGCGTATAACCTCTTCTTCGCATACCCCTTAATGTCGGCATTCTTGGATCATCCCAACCAATCACTTTATTTTCTTCGACAAGTTGTCTTAAAAAACGTTTGCTCATGACTGTATTTTCAATATTCAATCTTCCGAATTCGATTTGTCGAGGAACTTTAGGCATTTCAGTTTCACGAACTACCCAATCATATAAAGGTCTATGATCTTCAAACTCTAAACTACATAATGAATGCGTAATACCTTCAATCGCATCTTCTAAAGGATGTGCATAATCATACATCGGATAAATACACCATTTAGTTCCTGTATTATGATGTTCAGCAAATGAAATACGATATAAAACGGGGTCCCTCATATTCATGTTTGGACTTGCCATATCAATTTTGGCACGTAAAACACATTCGCCTTCTTTAAACTTACCATGTCGCATATCTTCAAAAAGTTTAAGATTTTCATCAACTGATCGATTACGGTATTTAGATTCTACACCGGGTGTATTGACATTCCCACGATCTTTAGCTATTTCTTCAGCAGATGAATGATCAATATATGCTAAACCTTTTTTAATTAAAATAACAGCTCTTTCATACATCTCTTCAAAATAATCGGAAGCGAAATATATATTTTTAGGTTCGTAACCTAACCATCGAATATCTTCTAAAATTGACTTAACATAAATGTCGTCTTCTTTTTCTGGATTTGTATCATCATAACGAAGATTTGTATAACCACCATATTGTTTTGCGCTCTCAAAATCGGTAATAATCGCACGAGCATGTCCGATGTGTAAAAAACCATTAGGTTCTGGTGGGAATCTTGTGACTATTTCTTTATGTTTTCCTGTCTCTAAATCTTGTTCAATAATCGTTTTAATAAAATTGGATGTGTTTTCCATAACGTCACCTCATAACGTATATATTATACGATAAAACCCCTCGTTCTACAAGCACAAGGGGTTTTGAAATCATTATCCTTTTTACATATCTTTTAGAGTTTCATCTGAACTTGTTTTGATACATTTTTTGATCAACTCTATAATATATATCATCATAAGTTATTTCTTCGCTTGAAATCTCAAAACCGTAACTAAACGTTAATTTTTGGACTTGATCCACTTTATTATTTTTCATAAGTACTTTTAATTCATTAACCGATTCATCTATATCACAAGGATCACAGTTTTCATGAACCACAATAAACTCATCGCCACCAAGTCTTGCAACCATACCTACTTTAGAATAGACTCTTGATAACGCACTTGCATATTCAATCA
>JBAYCS010000003.1:0-13958 GCA_041668625.1 Acholeplasmataceae bacterium
ATTGAGTATGTTGAGTCTGTCGTTAAACGAGTTTTTCCAGAAGCTAGAGTTTTAAGACTCGATAAAGAAATGACAAAAACAAAGAATCAACACGAAATCATCTACCATGAGTTTAAAGAAAAAAATGCCGATATTTTAATCGGGACTCAAATGGTTTCAAAAGGTCTAGATTTCGAACACGTGACATTAGTTGGGATTATACTTGCTGATGCTTCGTTTAGAGTTCCTGCTTATGATGCAAATGAACAAGCATATATGCTATTTACTCAAGTATCTGGAAGATCAGGACGGCATTTAGATGGTGAAGTGGTCGTTCAAGGCTATAATCTTGATCATCAAACCTTACGTTGGTTAAAATCGGGTTATGACATGTTTTATAAGGATGCGCTAGGTGAAAGAAAATTACTAAACTATCCGCCATTTATTCATCTTTCAACGATCATCTTTGAAGGTAAGTCATTACTTACAACATACCAAGAGGCTTTTAAAGTTAAAAAGAAACTTTTGGCATCAAATATGGATGTACTTGGTCCAGCTGAAGCGTTAAAGAAAAAGGTTCGTGATCAATTTCGTTATAGTTTAACGATAAAGCATCAAGAACATCAAAGACATGAAATTTTAAATATTCTTGAATTAAGTAGTCATAAAGATGTATTTGTTTCATATTATCCAACGATTGAAAGGTGATTAACATGAAAGTTGTATTTTTAGGAACTCCTGAATTTGCTGTCCCCAGTTTAAAAATGCTTCATGAGAATCATGAAGTTTTACTTGTTGTAACACAGCCAGATAAAGAAGTAGGGCGAAAAAAGAAAATCGTGAAGTCACCGGTGAAAATTTATGCTGAATGTGTCAATCTACCTCTATTTCAACCTGAAAAAATTAAGCTTGATGATCAAAAAATCATCGATTTGAAACCAGATTTAATCATTACAGCAGCTTATGGACAAATGCTATCCAATCATTTATTAGAGAGTGTTAAAGCTATTAATATTCATGGGTCTCTACTTCCTAAATATCGTGGGGGTGCACCGATTCAATATGCACTTTTTGATGGTTTAAAAGAAACTGGCGTGACGATTATGTTTATGGCCCCAAAAATGGACAGTGGTGATATCATTAAACAAAATGTTGTTTCAATTCTAGATTCTGATAATTATAAAACACTGATGCTTCGTATGAGTTTTGTTGGAGCTGAGTTGTTAAAAAAAGTTTTAGAAGAGTTTGAGCAAGGCAAAGTTACAAGAATTAAGCAAAAAGAAGATGAAGTAACATTCGCATATACCATCAAAAGACAAGATGAAATGCTCGATTTTAACCAAGAAGCAAAACGTATTGTCGATAAGATTCGAGGACTTTCACCAGAACCAGGTGCTTATGCAGTGATTAATGGTCAAACTGTGAAGTTCTATCAAGCTAAAATTAGTGATATAATAAAACATAAAGAACCTGGATGTGTCTTATCGATTGATAAAAAGCTTTTAATCCAAGCGAAAGATGGTGTTGTAGAAATTCTAGAACTCCAAATCTCTGGGAAAAAGAAAATGGATGCCAAGGCATTTCTAAATGGTCAACAGATCATCAAAATGGGTGATCAATTCCAAAAGGGAGAATAAATATGTCTGAGAAAAAAGTGAAGAAATTGCTATTTACAAGACCAGAAATGTTTGAACTTAATAAAACGATTTTAATGAAACGAGGGGTTTCAATTGAATCAATTGCTGAAATAAGCTACCAGCAACAATCAAAATATACCCCGGATATCTCACGTCAAGTTTGCTTAGAATCTGTTGAAAAGATTTTATCACTTAGAGATGTGTTTCATCATGTTCAACTTGCTTGTGAAATTGACCGATTAGCAGAACAAGGGAAATTCGAAGGTCCAATTCAAGATATTATATACGCTGATTTAGGTTTATTTGGGATTGATGAAACCATGGGATTAGATGTTTCTGGTCTTTATGGAACAATCGGACAAACCAATTTTGGAGATATTGATGTTAATAAACACGGCATTGTAAAGCGTTTAAATGATGCAGGAAAAGAAGATGGTATATGCCATACATTCTTAGATGATATTGTGGGAGCTATTGCTGCTGCAGCATCGACTAGAGTCGCTCAAGTGATGAATGAAGAAATTGCCAATGAAGACGTTGGTGTTACAAGACTTTCCATATTTGACTTATAGACCATAAAGGATGATTTAATGAATCAGGAAAAAAAGAGTAAAGGAAAACTCATCCATTCTTTCGGCAAGAATTTTTTTGCGCGGTTTTTTGGATTTGAGCGTGGCATTGATATCACCAATGATGTCGAAGTCCTTTATCGAAGAAATATTGTTATAAAGAATATTATCTTTGTTTCTAATATCATGTATTCCGTGATTCTTTTAATATTGTCTGTTTCTGTTGAAGGAAATCCAGCCGATTGGGTGGTTACTTTTATTGCATTTCCATTAACTTATGTCATCAATAAGTTTTTAAAGAAATTGATATTTTTAGATACTGAAGATAAAACAAAACAAAATGTTGCGATGTATGTAGCAGCATTTTACATGTTTTTATCGGCTATTTTGATGTATGCAAGATTGTATCAAAAAGAATATTTTGAAACCGGTGCATATATACTTATATACTACGCGTTAGTCGTTATTTCGCTTTATCAAGAAAAGAAATTGTTAAGTAGTATTTTTCAAATCTTATTGGCACTTGTCACGATGATTCACTTTATATGGACATACAATTTTCATGCTTTAGTCAATGGTCAGTCCATGATGGAATTTTTACCCGTTTTTGTGAAACTTCCAGAATTCGCAGATATTCTACTCAGAACTTTACTATTTATTCTTTTCTATTTTGTATTATATGCCATTGTGTCTATGGGACAATATATGCAAGAAGAACGTAAAAAAGAATTGATTAAAAGAAGACAAGTCCAAAGTGATTTTACACATATTGTAGGCAATCTATTTTCAGTTGTATTATCAAGTTCTCATGTGCTTATGGATCAAAGTCATGCGCAAAGAGTGAATCAAATGAGTAAAAAGATTGGTGTTTTATATGGTCTTCCCTATGAGGATATGCATGGTTTAGAATCATTTGCTTTAGTTCATTTGAAATTTTCTGAAATCAAGATGCTCATGCATGAACAACCTTCACAAGATGAAAAATCATATGAGATATTAAGAGAAAAAACAGAATTAGGTGCAAACATCGCGAAACGAATTCAACTTGCTCAAAAATGTGTTGATCTTACGAGATCTACACTTGAAGAAACATTAAATGATAAAGTGATTGCTGAAATGAATGCAATTCAACCTGAAATAGAATCGCAAATCATTTTATTATCAGACTTATATATCACCATGCGTGATCCAAAACCTTATAAGCGTCCATTAACACACGTGATGGTTGTAAAATTATTAAGTGGCGAGCTTGGAAAATGTTTTGATCAAAACTTGATTAACCGCTTTTTAAAGTTTCATGAAGATTTCTCCGAATTGTATCGTAATTTCTAAGTAAAAAACTTGACTAAATATGGATTATCATGTATGATATGTCCGGTATAAAAAATAAAGATATACTTATTCAGAGCTATCGAGGCCAGTGACCAGTGACGTAGCAGCAACCTACTTAAATTAGGTGCTCACCACGAGGGGGAAACCCATCAATAAGGAAAAACCAACAGATGCGCTTTTCCTTGGGAAAGCGATTTTTTTTATGAAAGGAAGAAGATTATGAAAAGATTATTTAGTAGTGAATCTGTCACTGAAGGACATCCCGATAAAGTTGCAGATTTTATTTCCGATTCAATTCTTGATGCTTGTTTAGCTCAAGATCCTGAATCTAGAGTGGCATGTGAAACTGCAGTGACCACAGATTATGCGTTATTATTTGGTGAAATTACCACCAATGCAGAACTTGACTTCGATAAAATTGTCAAAGAAGCCATCAAAACGATTGGTTATGATAAAGAAGAATATGGATATAATGCAGAAACCGTTAAAGTTGATGTTTTAATTAAGCCACAATCGCCAGATATTGCGATGGGTGTTGATGAAACAAAAACAAAAGAACAAGGAGCTGGTGATCAAGGCTTGATGTTTGGTTATGCCAATACAGATACCATTGAACTTATGCCACTACCTATCTATTTATCTCATCGTTTAGCAGAACGTTTAAGCTATGTAAGAAAACAAGGGATTATCAAAGGACTCCGTCCAGATGGTAAAACACAAGTGACCGTTGAATATAATGAAAAAAATCAACCGATTGATATTCATACTGTTGTTTTATCAACTCAACATGATGAGTTTTGGAATCAACAAGATTTAAAAGCTGCACTCATGGAACATGTCATTTTACCAGTGATTGGTAAATATGACACCACACATACGATTTTTCAAATTAACCCAACAGGACGATTTGTCATTGGTGGCCCACATGGAGATGCTGGATTAACTGGTCGTAAGATTATCGTTGATACCTACGGTGGATATGCACGTCATGGTGGTGGAGCATTCTCTGGGAAAGATCCTTCTAAAGTTGACCGTAGTGCGGCATATATGGCAAGATATATTGCAAAAAATATCGTAGCTTCAGGGATTGCTGATCAATGTGAAATTCAAATCGCTTATGCAATTGGTGTTGCAGAACCTGTGAGTTTATCAATTGATACATTTGGATCTGAACGTGTTGAACTTGCGAAAATCTATGAAGCAGTTCACCGGAATTTTGATTTAAAACCAAAGGGAATCATCGAATCATTGGATTTAAAAAAGCCAATTTATAAAAAAACAGCTGCTTATGGACATTTTGGCCGTAATGAGCCAACTTTTAGTTGGGAAAAAACGGATAAAATTGCAATTTTTAGAGATTTATTATAAAATAAAACCGGTGATCTTATGGACAAACTTCAAGCTTTAGAAGAAAAACGCTTAACCATTGTTAAAGCATACAAAAAAGAACAACTCATTGGCTTCATTTTACTCATCATTGGTATTGTCAGTTTTGTCGTCGGCTTAGGAAGTGAATTGTCACCTCTCTTAGTGATTGGGATTATTTTATTTGTCATTGCTACCTATTTTTTTGGAAAAGCAAGAAGACATCACAATACCTTTAGACATGAAGTTAAAAGAGATTTAATTACATCCCTTTTAGAAGACCAATTTGAAACAGTAAATTATCAACCTAATCAAATGATTAATGTTTCAAGAATTAATCAAGTTGGACTTGTGAAACGTCCAGATCGATATGAAGGTGAAGATTACATTTCAGGTTTATATAAAGGTGTAAAATTTGAAGTTTCGGACATTAACTTAAAAGAAAGACATGAGACAAGAGATTCGAATGGGAATCGCACAGTGACTTATGAAACTTATTTTAAGGGTCGTTGGTACATTTACACATTTGAACGGAAGTTCAATGACGTTTTAAAAGTTGTTGAAGGAAGATTTAATTCAACGGATAAGCGTGGATTACAAAAAATCGAAACAGAAAGTATTCAGTTTAATAAAAAATATCAAGTATATTCATCGACTCAAGAATTTGCATTTTATCACATCACCCCATCGATGATTGAAAAACTTTTAGAATTAGAAGCCCTACATCGTGGAACGATTCAATATTGTTTCATGAATAATGAACTTCATATTGGTGTTAATGATAACCATGATTACATGGAGATATCGTTAAAGAAGCCAATTAATGAAGCGTCGATTAAAGATTTTATGGCTGACATCGATCTTATTCCCGCAATCATTAATGAGTTGCGGTTAGATAGTCAAAAGTTCAAAAGTATGAACTAGAAAGGATATTATATTATGGACCCTATTTTCATTGTATTAATTGTATTAGGCGCGATTGCATTACTGATTATATTTTGGATCATTGGTGAAATCAATAGTTTCCGCCGCATGCTCGTTAAAATTGATGAATCAGAATCTTCAATTGATGTGGCATTAACAAAACGTTTTGATCTTTTATCCAAGATGTTTCAAGCAGCTAAAGGCTACATGAAGCATGAAGCAGAAACGTTGCAAAAAGTAGTCGCAATGCGTCAACCTGCACATGGAGCACCTATTGAAGACAAGCAAGCATTTGCGAATGAATTGACACGCGGATTACAAGCGATTAATGTTGTCGTTGAGCAATATCCAGATTTAAAAGCTTCTCAAAATGTTAGTAAACTTCAGGATGCTACCTTAGAAGTTGAAGAAAATCTACAAGCTTCACGTCGTGTGTACAACTCAAATGTTTCTTACTATAACCAAAAAGTTGTTGTATTTCCTAGCAACATGATTGCTAAGTGGAAAAACTTTGAAAAACGTGCATTCTTTGAAGCTGAAGCTTTAAAGCGTGAAGACGTTAAGTTTGATTTTTAATATTGAAATTATAACGCTTAAAAGTAATCGGGAAACCGATTATTTTTTTATTCTTTTTAGATTGTGTGATTTCTACTTGAATCGTCTTAATCGCTTGTAAATAAGGGGCTATTATAGTAATATAATAAAGAACGAAAAGGATGTGGACCTATGCTAAAAAAATGGTTTGACCCAAGTAAGAAAGAACTTAAAGATGCTAAAAAAATAGCGGATCAAGTTTTTGCACTTGAAGATAAAATGGCATCATTAAGTGATGAGGAGTTACAAGCGTACACCCCATTATTTAAAAATAGATATCAAAACGGAGAATCTCTGGATGCCTTAATGCCAGAGGCTTTTGCTGTTGTGAGAGAAGCGTCAAGACGTGTGACAAAACTTTTCCCATATCATGTCCAAGTGATTGGAGCAGTTGCAATTTTCCACGGTAATATTGCGGAAATGAAAACTGGTGAAGGTAAAACATTAACCGCAGTTATGCCTGCATATCTTCATGCATTAAATGGTGAAGGCACGCATATCGTGACTGTGAACGAATATCTTGCACGCCGTGAAGCTGAAGGCGAAATTGGTGATTTATTTCGGTTTTTAGGATTAACTGTTGGACTTAATGTGAGAGATATTTCCAGAGAAGAGAAAAAGCAAGCCTATGATTGCGATATTCTATATTCAACCAATAGTGAACTTGGATTTGATTATTTAAGAGATCACATGGTGTTATATGCTAAGGATATGGTTGCCCAACGTGGTCTTAATTATGCGATTATCGATGAAGTTGACTCCATTTTAATCGATGAAGCTAGAACACCACTCATTATTTCAGGTGGTGCTAAGAATACAAATAATTTATATCAATCAGCTGATCGTTTTGCGAAATCACTTCGTGATGAAGACTTTGAAATTGATATTGAATCGAAGAGTATCGCGTTAACACCATCTGGGATTTCAAGAGCTGAACAAGTTTTTCAATTAGACAATTTATATGATTTAAAATATGTGACGTTAGTGCATCATATTAACAATGCACTTCGTGCGAATTATATTATGTCAAGAGACGTTGATTATGTCGTTGATGACAATGAAGTATTAATTGTTGACTCCTTTACAGGACGTATTTTAAGAGGCAGACAATTTACCGAAGGATTGCACCAAGCTTTAGAATCTAAGGAAGGTGTGACGATTAAAAAGGAAACCGTGACGGTTGCAACCATCACGTATCAAAACTTCTTTAGAATGTATAAAAAGCTTTCTGGGATGACAGGGACTGCAAAGACTGAAGAAGATGAATTTAGAGAAATTTATAATATGGATGTCATTGAGATTCCAACCAATGCTCCTGTGATAAGAAATGATGCTCCAGACTTTTTATATGCAAGAAAAGAAGACAAATTTAAAGCATTATGTGATGAAGTTGAACATAGACACAATTTAGGCCAACCAATCTTAATTGGTACGATTGCTGTCGAAACTTCAGAAGATCTATCATGGATGCTTAAACAAAGACGGATTCCACATGAAGTATTAAATGCGAAAAATCACTCAAGAGAAGCTGAAATCGTCTTAAATGCTGGTCAAAAAGGGGCAGTTACGATTGCAACTAATATGGCTGGTCGTGGGACCGATATTAAACTTGGTGAAGGTGTTGTAGCTTTAGGTGGACTAGCTGTCATCGGTAGTGAACGTCATGAGTCAAGACGTATTGATAATCAGTTAAGAGGTCGTAGTGGTCGTCAAGGTGACCCAGGATACTCTAGATTCTATTTGTCTGCTGAAGATGAACTCATGATGCGTTTCGGCGGCGAAACGTTTAAGAGTAGATTAGAGATGCTTGAAAGACTTAATAAAGGTGGCGAACAATTAGAATCTAAGATGTTCTCACGCTTTGTTAGTGGTGCTCAAAAAAGAATTGAAGGAAATAACTACGACACACGTAAAAATGTCTTAAAATATGATGATGTGCTTCGGATGCAACGTGAAATCATCTATAAAAATAGACGTGATATTTTAACCTTGCCTTCGATTGAAGATCAAGTGAGAGATACTGTGAGACGTTCTTTAGTGGATATGTTAGCACCATTTATTCATGTCTCAAATAAGAATATAGTCACGATAGACTTTGAAAATATTTATGCACAGTTTAATGGCAACATTTTCCCACCAGATACGTTAAAGCAAGAAAATGTAGGCTCCCTCGATAGTGAAAGCCTAAAAGCTTATATTATCGAATTAGCTGAAAAAGAAATTGATCGTAAAAAAGGATTAGTTCCACCAGAAATCTTTGAAGAATTCCTAAAAGTCATTATGCTTCGAATCATCGATACATACTGGATGCAACACATTGATGCGATGAGTGAACTTAGACAAGGTGTAACACTTCAATCCTATGGTCAACAAAACCCACTCGTTATTTATCAAAGTGAAGGTTTAAGAATGTTCAACGAAATGGTTAGAAAGATTGCTCAAGATACGACAAGATATGCTGTTAGAGCGCAAATCCAATATAATGTAGAACGTGAAGCGGTTGTCAAAAACACACAAACCAATGAAGGTAGACCTGATGACAGACCTAAGAAACCAAAGGTTAGAAAAAACCGTTCACAACGTAATTTGCCTTGGCGTTAGGAGGCTATCATGGAAACCTATGAAGTCAATAAGCGGATGGCTTTGTTTAAGCAAAGTCTTGAAGATTTAAAACGCGCCATTCAACCAGAAAAACTAAAAAAAACATTTGATGATCTCAATTTGAAAATGCAAGCTCCTGGTTTTTGGAATGACACGAAAGAAGCAAAAAAAGTAACGAAAGAAGCTAATGCGATCTCAGAAAAATTGAATCAATTACTAAGTTTAGAAAAAACATATCAAGGATTAGTTGAATGGTTTAGTATATCTGAAGAAGGTACAGAAGAATGGGATATATTGGAGCATGATCTTGCATCATTTGAAGAACATCTTCATGATTTTGAAATCGAAACGTTACTTAATGGCCCTTATGATCAAAATAATGCCATATTAGAATTACATCCTGGAGCTGGTGGTACTGAGTCTCAAGACTGGACCGATATGCTTTATCGGATGTATTCGCGTTATGCTCAAAAGAAAAGATATAAAGTTGAAGTCCTAGATTATCAAGCGGGTGAAGAAGCTGGAATTAAGAGTGTGACGCTTATAGTTAAAGGACCTTATGCCTATGGTTATCTAAAAGCTGAACGCGGTGTTCATAGACTCGTTCGAATTTCTCCTTTTGACTCCAATGCGAGAAGACATACCTCATTTGCATCTTTAGATGTGTTACCAGAAATTGATGATGAAATCGATATTGAGATTAAAGATGAAGATATCAAAGTCGATGTTTATCGTAGTGGTGGTGCAGGTGGACAATCTGTTAATACCACAGACTCTGCGGTAAGAATTACACATTTACCAACCAATATCGTTGTGACATGTCAAAATGAGAGAAGTCAACTAAAAAATAAAGAATCAGCGATGCAAGTCTTAAAAGCTAAACTCCTCCAAGAAGAAATTAAAAGACAAGAACAAGCATTAAAAGATATCAAGGGTGAACAAAAAGATATTGCTTGGGGTTCACAAATTAGATCTTATGTGTTCCATCCATACCAGATGGTGAAAGATCACCGTACAAATTATGAAGTCGCTCAAGTCGATTTAGTCATGGATGGTGATTTAGATGGATTTATTAATGCGTATTTAAAATCGGGTGATACACATGAATAAAGCAAAGTGGAGAGAAGTTATAGAAATTACAACAGGCGTCATTTTGATGTCTGTTGGTTTCTATTTTTTCTTATTACCATTTAATTTAATTATTGGCGGGGTCATGGGGGTATCTGTCATATTACAAGATGTGATTCCTATTAGTATTTTCATGTATATTGCGAATACGGTTTTACTAATCGTTGGACTCATCTTTTTAGGTAAAGTCTTTTTCATTAAAACGATATATGCAACCCTTTTATCACCGACCATTATTTTTATTTTAGAAAAAACTGTTGCACAAGATTTCTTTGTGAAGCACTTGACAGAATCACCACTCATGATTTCAGCCCTATTTGGAGGTATTTTCTTAGGGGTTGGTATTGGTATTGTTTTTAGATCCAATGCAACAACGGGTGGGATTGATATTATTCAAAACATCTTAAATAAATATCTTCACATACCATTTTCTACGGCCATTTATATGACTGATGGTGCGATTATTTTAATTGCCATCTTGATTAATTTTGAACTTGGATTATATGCGTTTGGATCGATGATTTTAACAGCGTTAATTATCGATAAATTATCAATTGAAGGTCGAGCTGGCTATACAGCATTTATCATAACGAATTTTGCTGATCTCATGCAAGAACGCATTTTTCTAGAACTCGAACGTGGTGTGACTTTAGTGGATGCGATGGGTGGATTCTCAAAAGAAAAGAAAACGATGATTGTATGTACAGTGGATCGTAATCAACTTTATTTATTCAAGCGAATTATTAAAAAAGTAGATCCTAAAGCATTTACATTTGTCACGAGAACCAAAGAAGCACTTGGTGAAGGATTCTCAAGGGAGGTGGCTTCGTGGGAAGTAAAAAATTAGCACTTATCTTTTTAGTATGTGTTATTTTAGCATTCATTTCAGGCGTTCAATACCAAAAACTTGAAGCACCACAAGATCCGGGTTCATCAAGTGATACGATGTTTGAATATATTACACAATCATTTAAAGACTATTATTACTATGACATAACATATGATGATATTGATTTAGCATTTATTGCCCAAATGGAAGCGGTTGTTAATACGTATGCAGAGCTAAATAATGATCCTTATACTAGATTAGTTGCGCAATCGATTTATGCGATGCCTTCTGATCAAGAAAAATTTGTGGGTATTGGAATTCAATATCAAACAGAAGATAATAACCTTAGAGTTACTAATGTTTATTTAAGTGGAGCTGCCTATCAAAAACTTTATCCTAATGATTTAATCATTGGGATTGAATTAAATAGTCAAAAAATCTATTTTAAAGATTTAGCTAACTCTATTGCTGTCTCAAGTTATTTAAGTGGTGACATTGGTGATGAAAAAAGATTTATTGTATTAGATCCCGATTTAAATGAAAAGATCGTTATCATTACATATCAAGAGATCTTTACGCCAACTGCTTATGCACTTTCATTAAACGAAGATTCAATAGGTTATATTAAAATTGATCAATTTTCTGGATTTCAAGATGGAGTGACTGAAGGAACTGCTAAAATTTTTAATGATGCACTCTTAGAACTTGAAAAAACCATTCTAGATGGAACAAATGAAAATCAAACTTTAATTCTTGACTTAAGAGATAATCCAGGTGGGGCACTAACAGCGTTAACTAATACTGGGTTTACTGGGTTAATTCCTGGAATTGTACAACAATTATTAGTTAAGACTTCAACACCCGCATTTTCAATGAAAAATAAGAATGATAGTATTAATCTTTATTATGGTGGACTCACTGAAGCGAAGCCTTATGAAATCGTTGTTTTAGTCAATGATCGATCGGCATCAGCTTCTGAAGTACTTGCTGCTTCCTTAAGCGAAGTTGGAGGCTATATGCTTTACGGGGAGCCAACCTATGGTAAAGGCGTTTATCAAAATACACGTTTTCTACAAAAGATTAATGATATTAATTATTCATTGACTTATACAGAAGGCGAGTGGTTTTATGGAGATAATAAGAATGTTTCAACTGATCCACTTGAAGTTGTAGAGATTGAAAATAAGGGCTATAAATCAGTTTTAGTTCCTATATATCAAGAAGAGATCAGGTTGGATGATGTATCACTTTCGTTAATTCCTTTCCAACAATTCTTAAACGTTTATTATGAAAATGAACTTGACGTCCTATTAAGATGTGATGGATATTTAGATTTAGAAACCAAAGAAGCCATCACCTTATTTCAAACTGAACACCATCTATTAATCAGTGGGACTTTAACGATGGAAACTGCCCATAAAATCTATGATTTATACTTAACATACTTAAATGATTGGACATATGATCATCAACTTTTGACATTAATCGAAACGATTAAAGGGTGATATGATGATCACAATTAAAGAAGTTATCAAAAAGAGCAAAGTCTATATGATCAAAATTGATCAAGAAGTTTTTGAAATTGAACCTGAAGTCATGCTAAAATATCGGATTAAACCGATGTCAACGTATGATGAAAAGACTTATCAAGAGCTTATCAATGATCAAAAATTCTATTTTTATCGAAAAAAAGGGTTAAAGAAATTAAGTCGGATGATGACATCTTATGAGATGAAAAATTATTTGATATCAAGTGATTGTGAAGCAGTAATCACAAAACAAATTATTAAAGATTTTGAGACCAAGGGTTATTTAAATGATGTTTTTTATGTGAAAAGTTTTATTGACATTAAAAAATTCACCGATGGACCAAAAGTCATCACCCATAAACTTTTGGAAAAAGGGATTTCAAGATCAATGATTGAAGAAAGCATAAAAAAGATTGATGAAAAAGAAATATTAAGAGAAATTATACCTCATAAAGTTAAATCGCAAAAAAAAGAATCCAAACGGCAAATGATGTTAAAAATAAAGACTTATTTTGTTCGTAAAGGGTTTAGTCTAGATCTTGTTGATGATATTATTCAGCATGAAGTTGATTGGTCACATGTTAAAGATCAAGATATCATCTTAAAAGAGTTTATGAAAATATATAAACAATATTCAAAAAAACTTCAAGGTTATGAACTCAAAAAGAAAATCTATGAAAAACTATATTTAAAAGGTTATCAAAAAAGTGACATTGAACATGTGTTAATTGAACTAGATACATTGCAAATCAATTGATTTAATGTACCCTTTACTTATACAATAGGTTTAGTAAAGGAATATAGGGATATGTATGAAAATTGAAGTATGGTTTGATTTTAATCATGAAGCATCTTACAACCAAATCAAAGAAATCGATCAACTGATCCATGAATTTAAGATTGAGGACCTTGAATTACTCTATCGGAGTTATCCTTTACAAGACTCTAAGAAGGATATATTAGATGCACATCGGTTATCACATTTAGCGAAAAAATACCACGCACAGCATGAATTTAATTTAGGTTTGTATGAACTGGTTTATCAAAAAGAAAATCATGCTATAGATCCTAAAATACTAAAAGAAGTTGCGATTAAAAACTATCTTGATGAAGCAAAAGTTGATCAAGTTTTATCTTCAGATGAATACTTAGACTGTGTGGAATCTAACCTAGAAAATGCCCTATTTAAAAAGATTCATGCCATCCCCCATATACGGATTGAAGGTAAAATAAAACTTGACGGTATCCAAACAAAAGAAGACATCGTTAAGGCTTTAAATCTAGCAAAAGCAACATTAAAGACTAATGAACACTGTGAAGGTGAACATTGTGGAAGAAAGAAGGCTCTTTGAGTCTTTTTTTATTTAATTTAGTGGTATTATTAACGTAGATATGGTATAGTAAACAAGGTTTAAAAGAATCGAGGAAAAAAATGAATTTATTATTTGCAGATTTACCAATTTTAAAAGAA
>JBAYCS010000004.1:0-13816 GCA_041668625.1 Acholeplasmataceae bacterium
GTAAGTCGACCTGAAAAACGGCCTCCACCTCTATAGTCTTGAAATCCTTTATATTTAACACTACTTACAAAATCAGCATGACCAGGTCTTGGATGATTCACCAAGTTCTCATAATCTTTTGATTTTGTATCAAGATTTTCAATCATGACATGGATTGGAGACCCTGTCGTAAATCCATTAAATACACCCGATGTGATTTGATATTCATCTTTTTCAACTCTTTTGGTTGTTCCTATCGCTTGAGATTTTCTCTTAGAAAGATCTTCTTCGATTAACTCATGATTCACTTTAATCCCTGCAGGCATACCATCAAGGACAATTCCAATCGCTTTTTGATGAGATTCACCGTAGAGTGTCACTTTAAAAATCGTACCAAAACTATTCATTATAAATCACTTCCTTTAAAGCATTCATGAGTAATGTTGTCCATTCAATTTTCCTTGAAAACCAAATTTCTTCACTCTTCAATGCTTGGATAATTAACATATTTAAACCATTGATTCCAAGATGACTATCTTTCATGATTTGTGTAACTGGAGGATTATAGATTAAATCAATCACAGTATGATGTTTTACATAATCCGCATGGAGAACTGAATCAAATACATTGGGATAAGTCCCAATTGGAGTCGTTTGAATATATAAATCAACTTTTTTCGGATTTATCTGATCATATGTAATGACTTTATTGAAAAATGTAGTTTCATCGGTTATTTTTCGAACAACAACTGTTACATTTGCCATTAAATCAGATAATGCAATATAAGCTGATTTCGCTGCTCCACCAGATCCAAGAATATACACATGTTTATCTTTCACATCAATATGATGCGTCAAAAGAAGTCCAATAAATCCATCATAATCCGTATTATCGCCAATGATTTTATCATTCTTGATATAGATAGTGTTAACAGCTTGAATTCGTTTCGCTTTTGGGGTTAACTCATCTAAATATTTGATAATCGTTTGTTTATAAGGTTGTGTGACATTAAAACCACGAAAGACTCCTGATCTAAGTTGTTTAACCAATTTTGGAAGATCTTCTTCTTCAACATCAAAAAGGTCATAGGTCATCTCTAAATTAAGTTTTTCTGCCATAAATCTATGAATTTTTGGAGACTTACTATAGATAATATTTTTACCAATTAAACCAAATTTATTCGTCATGTTGATATGCCTTCGAAAGTTCAAAAATTTGTTTGATGAAAATTTCAAGATAAGGCCATAGTTTTTCATCATTTAATTGATTCTTTCGGTTAAGTAAAATTTCCGTCTCTCTTTTTAAATCGATAATTGGTAAAAGATTGGCTTTTTTATATTCCCCAATTTTTTTCGCAACGTGCATTCTTTTTTTAAAAAGTTCGATCATTAATTGATCGATTTCATCAATCTCAATTCGATAATTTTCAATTGACATCAAAAATACCCCCTAGTTTCTCATAAATTTGAAAAAAGTCAGGATAAGATTTTTTAACAACTTCCGCATCTTGAATAGTCACTGAACCACGAGCTCTAATTGCACCAATCGCAATAGCCATCGCAATTCGATGATCTCCATGACTCGAAAAGACTTGATTACCGCGAAGTTCGCTTTGACCTTTAATGTGTAGGGTGTCTTCATCGAGAGCTGCGTGAACACCATATTTATGTAGCACGTCAATCATCGCGTTTAATCGATTAGATTCTTTGATTTTTAAACGTTCGATTCCAGTAAACGTTGATTTTCCATCACTTAATGCGGCTAATATCATTAAAATCGGTCCTAAATCTGGAATTTGACTCAAATCGATTGAAATGCCTTTTGTAGTTGAAGGATCTATTTGATAAGTGCCATATGCTTCATCAAATTTGATTAATCCGCCCATGGATATGATCAAATCAACAATTTTTTTATCACCTTGTAAACTTTTTTGATCAAGACCGTAAAGTTTGATTGGATGTCCAATCGTTCCTGCAACCATCCAAAATGCTGCTTGAGAAAAATCTCCTTCAACACAAAGTTCAGCAGAATGATAACTTTGATTGCCAGGAATATCTATGATTTGATTTTCGTAATTCACTTTAACACCAAATTTATTCAATACATCGATGGTCATTATAATATAATCAACAGATTCAACAGGTGGTAATAAAACAATTTTAGAATCTTCTTTCAAGAGTGGTAAAGCGAATAGTAATCCAGAAATAAATTGTGAGCTTACATTACCTTTGATCTGGTATGTTCCTGGTATCAACGGACCTTTAACAACGACTGGGAGACTATCTTTTGAGATTCTTTTAAACAGGATGCCTTTTTCCTTAAATATATCTTCATAAATACTTAAAGGTCGTTTAATTAATCCGCCTTCGCCATGAAATGTCATCTCTTTTTCGGTAATTAAGGCAAGTGGGATTAGAAACCTCAACGTAGATCCTGATTCTTTACATAAAATGTTTTTTCGAACACATCGAACGGATGTACCCACAACATCACTCTCATCGAACTGAGCACCAAGTGCACGGAGTGCATCCTTTGTTGCAATTAAATCATCACTATCTAAAACGTTTTTGATACGTGACTTTCCTTTTGCAAGTGATGCGGCGATAATATAACGATGTGAATATGATTTTGATGAACTGGCTTTTACATCGCCTGATAAATGTTTAGGTTGGATGGTGATGTTCACTTAAAATCACCCTCATTCACTTTATAAAGTTCAGGACTTCCTGGTTTACTAATTATCACAAATCTTAAACCATCATGTCTATTTTTTTTGTCTGTCCAAATGAAATCCAGATAATCATGATAGTTTAACAATGGTTCTTTAACTAGATTCAATCTGAGTAAAACTTGTTTGACTTCATCATATAAATTTGGATCAGTTTTTTGCCATTTAATTCCTAATTCAATGGCCATAAGCATTCCATAACTAATCGCTTCACCATGTTTATATGTATCATAATGATGAATCTTTTCAATGGCATGACCAAAAGTGTGCCCAAAATTTAAATACATTCGTTCTTTATGATCATAGGGGTCAATTAAAACTACATCCCTTTTAACCAAAATGGCCTCTATGATTTCTGATTCACTTATTTTATCTTCTGTCAAAAGATGATGATATAATTTTTTATTTCCAATTAAACCTGCTTTTATGACTTCAGCAAGACCATTGACATATTCTTCCCTTGGGAGTGTATTTAAAAATGAAGGATCAATGATGACACCTTTAGGTGGATAAAAACTTCCAATCAAGTTTTTTCCTTCTTCTAAATCAATGGCGACTTTGCTTCCAATACTACTATCAACTTGAGCTAATAATGTTGTTGGAACTTGAATGTAATCAATGCCACGGTATAGGGTTGCGGCGACAAACCCGCATAAATCACCCACAACTCCACCGCCAAAAGAAATGATTAAATCATCTCGTTTTATTTGTTTGTCAAGTAGTGATTTTACGACCTCTAAATACACATCAACAGACTTTGAAGTTTCTCCAGGTTTAATCACAATAAATTCTAGATGATACATTTCAAGAGTCTTTCTAATTAAATCATGGTAAATATGATACACATTTTGGTCGGTCACAACAAAAATCGAGGGATCATCCTTGATAGTTTTTATCATTTGATGAATTTCTTGAAAGCTACCTTCTTTAACCCAAATTTCATACTCGGGCATCTTAATAAACATCGAAAGATTCCCTCTTTTCTTTAGCTTTTTTTAAAGATTTTTGTAAACCTTTTTTATCGTCATTAATAATCATTGACTTTAAATCATCCACTTGATTTTGAAAAGCATTAATACGTTCAATTAGTGCTTCTTTATTTTCTAAAAACAATTCTGACCATAATGTCTCATTGATTTTTGCAATTCGCGTTAGATCACGATAAGAATCACCAGTGGCAAATTTCGTGTGTTCAAAAGAATCACTATTCACAAGTCCTACTGCAAGAATGTGAGTAAGCTGTGATGTGAAAGCTATAAGTTCATCATGCTCTTTGGGTGAAACAGAAATGGTGTGTTTAAATCCTAAATCAAAAGCTAATTTTTTTAATATTTTCTCATCATGTTCTTTCGTTCTTTTCGTTTTAACAATTAAAAAATTTGCCCCTTTAAAGATCCGATGGTCCCTTGACTCTATGCCTTTAGTTTCTTTTCCTGCCATGGGATGATGAGATGTGTATGCTATTTTTTCATCTAGGATACTTTCTATCTCTCCTACCACATCTACTTTGGTTCCACTCACATCAGTGATGAATTGCGTTTCATTAAATAAAGTGTGATACTTTTTAACAAATAAAATATTATCTTTAGGGTATAAAGCTAATATAATTAATTCAACATCTCTTAAGCGTTCTAACGAACTATCGGCTTCAATAAGCCCATATGTGATTGCACTTTGAAACACTTCAGGGTTATGATCATAGCCATAAACCTTATAACCTTTTTTGATTAGTCCTTCAGCATAGGATGCGCCAATTAAACCTAGTCCAACAATGAATACGTTCATTTAATCTTTTTATCGAGCACATCTGCTACTATTTCTAAGTGCTCCATCATTTCTGTAAATTTATTGATTTTTAATGATTGTGCTCCATCACTTAATGCATGTGTTGGATCATGGTGAACTTCAACAATTAATCCGTGAGCTCCTACTGCAAGACTAGCGAGTGATAATTTATCAATCATAGTCCATCTACCTGCTGCATGAGATGGATCAATAATGACTGGTAAATGCGAAAGATCCTTAATAGCTAAAACTGCACTAATATCTAATGTATTTCTTGTATATTTTTCGTAAGTTCTAATCCCGCGTTCACACAAAATAACTTCTTCATTTCCGCCGGCCATAATATATTCAGCAGACATGAGCCATTCTTCAATCGTTGCTGATAAACCACGTTTTAAGAGAATTGGTTTTTTTGATTTCCCAAGTGCTTTTAAAAGATGAAAATTTTGCATATTTCTTGCGCCAACTTGAATAATATCTACATACTTTTCAAAAAGAGGAATAAGATCTGCTGATGGAATTTCAGTAACAACTAATAAACTAAATTCGTCACCAATCTTTCTTAATAACTTTAATCCTTCTTCTTCAAGACCTTGAAAAGCATATGGCGATGTTCTAGGCTTATACGCTCCACCTCTTAGGATGTGTGCTCCTGCATTTTTAACTCCTTCAGCAATGATTCTTAGCTGTTCTTCAGATTCGACTGAACAAGGACCTGCCATCACGATAAATTGGTTGCCACCAATCTCAATATCATGATCAAATTTGATAATGGTATCTTCTTTTTTAAAACTCCGTGATGCTTTCTTAAATGGGGTAGATACACGTGTAACTTCTTGTACACCATCAAATGCATATAAATCAGCGGGTTCAATCGTTGATGTATCGCCAATAATCCCAAATATACGGACTGCTTCACTGCTTACGTCCTTAACTTCAAGATTTTTAGATTTTATGTATTCGGTGATGTGATCATATTCTTTTTTTGTAGATCCTTTTTTCATTTGAACAATCATGTGTTTTAATCTCCTTATGTAATTGATATAAAAAAATCCTTGAGGAACCCCCAAGGATAAAAGCTTGTCCGGTTGGCTCCTTCGAATGACTCAAAAAGGAATGCCTAGCAATCCCTTTTACATGCTTTGATATCGATATGCTTTCATTTGAAATTTATAAATAGACATAAAGGCCACCCTATCAATGTTTGGCATTATCGTATCATAAAACCCATAAAAATACAATCTAAGAAGTCAATCAAAATATCATTTTTATGATTCTTGCATTATGGCTAAGATTATATCAATCGTTTTTGATAATTCATGATCATCTAATGATGCATATTCAAAAATGAATTTTCGACAATCATCAGGCTTACGATCATAATAATCATCCATTTTTTGCAAGTGAATATCCTTTTTTTTAATTAACATATTTAGTTCTTCAATATTAGTGTTTGAATCGAATGATAAAACCATATGAAGTCCTGCTTCAAAACCAGTAATTTTGACATGTTTTATATGTTTAAATCTCTCTAATACATAAAGTGTTTTTCTACGATATATTTTCTTCACTTTATTAAGGTGTCTTTCAAAATGATGCTCTTTAAGAAACTCAGTGAGTACCTTCTGTTCAAAAATAGGAACACTACAAGCCATAATATGTTTAATTTTTTGATATGATTCCATAAGTGATGTAGGTATAACTAAGTAATTGATTTTTATAGCTGGAGATAAAGATTTAGAAAAGGTATTCATATAGATAACTTTTGAGTTCTTATCAAGGCTCTGGAGTGCTGGAATAGGCTGCCCTTGATATCGAAATTCACTATCATAATCATCTTCCAAGATAAATCGTTGATTACTCGCATTTACCCAATTTAAGATTTCAATTCTTCTGCCCACCGGCATCACCGTACCTTTTGGATACTGATGTGAAGGTGTGACATGAACTAAAGCTGGTTGATTTGTTTTAATTTGATGAATTAATATACCCTGTTCGTCTTGATCGACTGTTATTAGTTTTATACCACTATGGCGTAAAATTTCTTTTAATTTTGGAAAACCAGGTTCTTCCATAAAATACAAGAAATCTCTACCAATCATCGCAATAATCAATTGCATCATAGCTTGACTACCTGAACCTATAACGATCTGATCTTTAGATACGATAACTCCACGATAGATCTCTAAATATTTTTTTATTTCATATCTTAAGTGAATCAATCCTTGAGGATCTACATTTAAATCCATCATGTGAGGATCATCGGATAATACTTTGCGAGATATCTTAGCCCAAATTTGATGAGGAAAATATGTCATTCTATGCTGTTGGTCATCAAATTCTTGTTGGTCGTTAAATTCAACGTTTCTTTGATTTAAATCAAATGAAGGCTTAAAAAATCGATGTTCGGGTATCTCATTTACAAAATAGCCTTTTCTTTCAATTGATAAAACATATCCTTCAGCTATTAATTGTTGATAAGCACTATCAATGGTCATCACACTCACATTGTAAAAATTTGCAAGTTTTCTTTTTGATGGTAGTTTTGATTGTACATAATATGTTCCATCTAATATTGTTTTTTTGATGTCCTCATAAATATTCAAATACATAATATGTCGCATAGATTTACCCATCTGGTATATAATAATTGTTTATAACTGACTATTTAACTATACCAGTTTATATTATAAACTAAATCTGAAGAAAATAAAACTTTAAAGGAGGTATTATCATGGATCAAAAGAGATATCGATTAAATAAAGAACTTGCACAAATGCTTAAAGGCGGTGTTATTATGGACGTTTCAACACCCGAACAAGCAAAAATTGCTGAAGAAGCTGGGGCGGTTGCAGTCATGGCACTAGAACGAATTCCAGCAGATATAAGAGCTGCAGGTGGGGTTTCACGAATGAGTGACCCGAAAATGATTGAGGAAATTCAAAAAGTTGTTTCCATACCCGTCATGGCTAAGGTTAGAATTGGACATTTTGTTGAAGCTCAAATATTGGAAGCAATTTCAATTGATTATATCGATGAAAGCGAAGTATTGTCACCAGCAGATAATATTCATCATATTGATAAGACTAAGTTTACAGTACCTTTTGTATGTGGAGCAAGAAATCTTGGTGAAGCGTTAAGACGAATTGCTGAAGGTGCTGCAATGATTCGGACAAAAGGTGAACCAGGAACAGGTGATATCATTCAAGCTGTTACACATATGCGTCAAATCCAAAAAGAAATGCGTGAAATTCAGTCACTTAGAGAAGATGAAATTTATGAAATCCAAAAAACAATGGGTGTCTCAATTGATCTTATTCGTTATGTTCATAAATATGGAAAACTGCCCGTTGTTAATTTTGCTGCAGGCGGAATAGCTACACCTGCAGACGCAGCATTAATGATGCAGTTAGGTGCTGAAGGTGTCTTTGTCGGTTCTGGTATATTTAAATCGGGCGATCCTAAAAAAAGAGCACGTGCGATTGTCCAAGCTGTAACCAATTTTAATGATCCAAAAATACTTGCTGAAATTTCAAAAGACTTAGGAGAAGCAATGGTTGGTATCAACGAACAAGAAATTAAGTTATTAATGTCTAATAGAGGCGAGTAATGTTGACCATCGGCATCTTAGCCATTCAAGGCGCTTTTATTGAACATGAAAATAGATTAAAAGGTCTTAAGATTAAAACCTTTGAAATCCGTCAATTGAGCGATTTAACAAAAGAAATGGATGGCCTCATCCTCCCAGGTGGCGAGTCCACTGCAATGAAGAGACTGTTATTAGATCTTAACATGTTTGAATCGCTCAAAAAACGGATAATGAATGGTTTACCCACATTCGGAATCTGTGCAGGACTCATTTTACTTTCTAAAGAAATAGTATCAGAAAAACCACACCTAGAGCTGCTTGATATCAAAGTCGCAAGAAACTTTTATGGCAGGCAAAAAGACAGTTTTAAAGATTATGGTCAAACTAAAAATAAGAAAATCCCAATGACATTCATTAGGGCACCTAAAATCATGTCAATCGAAAAAAGCGTCATGCCAATCGCTTGGTATAACGGTTCAATCGTCGGTGTCAGACAAGGACACATATTAGGAACGACATTTCATCCAGAACTAGATAAGTCTTATGAAATCTATGAGATTTTTATTGACATGATTAAAAACGCATAAAAAAAACCGGAAATCCGGTTTTTATTTTAGATTCTTTTCTAATAAAACTTTGATATCTTGTAATAAGTCTTCTACTTTAGGTTGGACTGGGGCTGCAGCAGCTTCTAGAGCCTTTATACGATCTTCTTCTTCTTTTTTAATTTTTTCTGCTTCTATCTTCTTTGCATTAACTCGTTCTGAAATTCTCATGATTGAACGAACTATTAAAAAGATGACAAATGCAATAATTAAAAAGTCAATTATGTTTTGAATGAAGACACCATATGTGATTGCATTCTCAGCTACCCCGTTAACTTCATCAGCAGGTGAAATGACATACTTGTAATTTTCAAATCCCTTATCACCGACAAACAAACTTATGACTGGCATTAAAATATCTTTAACTAAACTGCCAATAATTTTAGAAAATGCACCCCCTATAATAACTGCAACAGCCAAATCAAGGACATTTCCACGTGTAATAAACTTTTTAAAATCTCCAAAAAACTTTTTCATGCTTTTCATCTCCTTATAAAATCATTATATCACCTAGCAAAGGGAAAATGAACAAATAAAAAGCATGCAACCGCATGCTTATTATTAGAACTTCGTTATTTTTTAATAAACCCTAATCCGATACCTTTAGGTCCAGTGTGTGCTCCTACAACAGGTGTAAGATAGGCAACCACGACTTCTCGATTAGGAAAAACTTTTTTTATCTCATTTTTAAACCAATCGACATACTCATCAGCATGAGCATGCGAAATGTAGGTAATAACGTCTAACCCTTTGGTATCTTCGATGTATTTTTCTATAACACGTTGGTGTGCTTTATGAATCGTTCGTATTTTTTCTAATGTTTCAACTTTTCCATTATCACCTAGCATCAAGAGTGGCTTTAGCTGTAACATGGTACCAAGTGTACCAGAGAGTTTTGATAAACGTCCATTTTTTACTAGATATAATAGAGTATTAACCGCGAAATAAATCATATCATTATCGCGAATTTTCTCTAGATAAGGAATAATTTCCTTTGCTGTTTTACCTTCGTTTGCAAGTTTATGCGCCTCTAAAGCCATATAAGCTTCAGCATAAGCTAAAGTCTTGGAATCAAACGCTGTAACTTTAATATTCACTTCACTTGCAGTTCTCTTTACTGCTTCATATAAACCTGAAAGTTCAGAAGAGATTGTTATGACCAGCGCTTCTTCATACCCTTTTTTCTCTAAATCTTCGAAAAATTCAATCATTCTCCCTACTGAAACATATGACGTCTTTGGAATATCATTTGGGTCTTTAGTAATTCTTTCATAAAATGTTTTTGCATCCATATCAATGAAGTCATCATATGATTCATCAGTTCCAAAATGGATGACTGATCTTAAAATTGTGATATCTTTTGGATATTCTAGGTAGTCAAGTCCAGCATTACTGCAGACGAGAATCGCTGTCTTATTCATCCTTATTCTCCTTTTTTGGTCATTTGACCTATCTATATTTTACCAAGTAATTCATTAAAGTGGTTAATATTTGAATATTGGGTTAACCTTGAAGGATGTTGATGCCCTTTGGTATAGATAATAATCTTGATACCAAGTGCATTAGCAACTTCCGCATCATGAAGAGTATCACCAATCATATAACATGATTTTCTATCGATGTGATTTTCATTCATAAATTTTAGAGCGACATCAATTTTACTCTTAGCATACACATTGGATGTTCCAAGTATCCAATCAAAATGATGATCAATACCATAATGTTTTAGTTGTATTAATAAGTTTGTTTCTTCAGATGCAGATAATAATATGTTTTGATATCCCTTTTCTTTCGCTTGATTGACGGCCTCTATTACACCTTCATGAAGATTTAAATCTAGGCTTCTTGGCATGTATCGTTCAATAAAACGATGTGCAAGTTCTTTGAAACTAGTTTTTTCTAGATCATAAACCTTTGCATAGTAATTTTCAACAGGAAAATCAAAAATCATTAAGTACTCTTCAAAGGTAACTGTTGGCCTATTTTCTTCAATTAGCATTTCATTTAATATGTCGTAACAAAGTTTGGCATCATCTAAAACTGTGCCATTAAAATCCCAAAATATATATTTCATAATTCCTCACTTGTGATAGGGGTGACCTTTTAAAATCATAAACCCCCTGTATATTTGTTCTATGAGCATTAATCGCATCAATTGGTGTGGAAATGTCATTTTTGAAAATGATAACTGATAATTAGAACGCTTAAAAACCGTTTCATTAACTCCGTGTGAGCCACCAATAATAAAGACTAAATCTCCTGAATGATAGGTTAATTTATCATCGATAAATTGAGCAAAAGATTCACTGTTTTCCATTTTACCTTCAATTGCTAGCAAACACACATAATCTTCAGGTTTTATCTTACTTAAAATTCGATCAGACTCACTATTCACACCTAGAATATTCGCTTCGTCCTTAACTTCAATCAAGTCAATTTTATGTGGTATTTGTTTAATATAATATTGTATCCCAGTTTCTAAATACTTCTGATTCATTTTTCCAACAGCAATGACTTTTATCATAGTTCAATCACCGGAAGTCCTTCCTGTGATGCATAGTATATATCGATTTTTGTTGGATCATCGAAAATCTTAATAATAGCTTCTTCAATATCTAAAACAGAGTTACAATCCTCAGAGATATGTGAAGCAATCCAAATCGCATGAGTTTTGACAAATCTGTTAATTAGCCAACAAGCGTCTTCATTGGACAAATGTCCTTTTTCACTTAAAATTCGTTTTTTTAGAAGAAAAGGTCTTGGCGATGCCATAAGTTTTGCAGGATTGTGATTTGATTCAAGAACATATAAATCAGCATTTTCAAGTAACTCGTGATACCCTTGATCGATATAGCCCGTATCGGTTAGATGAACTATTTTTTTAATCCCATTCTTGATAACATATCCGACAGGTTCTTTTGCATCATGAGATATCATAAATGGTGTGACCTGTAAATTCTCGTAAACAAAAGCTTGATCAGCCTTAATAATATGCAAATTTTTAATGTGTGATTTAATTTCGTCAGAGAGTGCTTGATATGTGCCTTCTGTCATGAATAAGTCATTTAGAAACCCTTTTTTTAGTAGCATTAAAAGACCCATTGTATGATCATGATGTTCATGGGTTAAAAAAAGTGCTTTAACGTCATCGATAGACTCGCCGTATGCATCCATTTTTATCTTTATTTTTTGATAACTAATACCAGCATCGATAAACACTTTAATATTACCTACTTTTAAGTAGGTTATATTGCCTTTAGATCCACTGGCTAAAATATAAACTTTCAAATTACCACCTTCTTTCATCATAACATACAAATATGTGAGATTTACAAATAAAGTGAAAGTGGTTGCAATGACCCCTGAAAAATGCTATATTATATTTGCTTGTATGAAATACACTTAAAGGAGTGAACAACTATGAATCAAACAAAAACACTTAAAAAAATGGCAATATTTGTGCTAATTATTGCTGGTATACTTACATTGAGTGCTTGCGGTAACAGCAACAAAACACCTTATGGAGACCTATCTGATGATGCTTACGTCACACTCGATGGCATAACAATCACTGAAAAGGAACTCTACGATCAATTACGATTACAAAGCGCTTCTGTTTTGTCTTCAATGATCGATAATATTGTTTTTGAGGACTATATCACTGACGTGAAAGCATTACTTTCAAGTGGTGATGAAGACTTAAACACTTATTTTGATGAAACAGTAAATTCAAGTATTCACGGTACAAATGATCTTGATAATCTTAAGAAATTATTTGAAGAAGATTATGAACAATTTTATCGTAATGTTGAACGTTTTGCTGATTCACAATATTTATTAGACAACACATTAAACATTCAAACGATTATTGATAGCATTATCAGTCTCCCTATTCCATATGAAGGCTATGCATCATTAAGTTTCTTAGTTAATAATTATGTGGTTCGTGCAGCACAACGCGAATATGCAAAAGAATTATTAGCAACTGATGTTACTGATGAAGATAACAAAAACTACATTAGTGAACAATCACTCGTTACATACTATAAAAACAACAAACAAGGTCGTTATGATGTTGATGCTTTAGTTGTTCGTTTCATTAACTTAAATGAAGCTAACGCAGCAATGTACAACCAAAGTATTAAAGCTGATGCTAAAGGTGCTTGGTATAAGATTCCTGACATCCGCATTGCAAAAGGCGAAGCTGGTTATGTGAATTTAAGTGCTGAATCTGATTCAACTGAACCAGTCAATGCCTATGTTGTTTCAGTATTAGAAAGTCTTGACCTTTTAGATAAACTTGGTGAAAACTATGAAAATCGTAGTGCATTAAGCCGTGAAGACTTCGAAAACTATTATAAAAAATATTCCATTAACACAAGTCGTGATTTAAATCGTGATGTTGCAATGACAACTGAACAAGTTAAATTAGCGTTTGTTAATGTTTATAATTTATTAAACCCAACAGCTCAAGTTGAAATTTCTGGTTCTACTATCGTAGGTAAAGGCGATGTATCTTATAGCCCAACATTAACTTATGATGAGATCACAAAGATTAACACAAGTTTAAGAGCACACATCTATACAACTTTAGTTTCTGAAGCATCAATGGAAGATCCTAATGATACGACTGAAGGTCAACCTTATTCATCACGTTTTACTCAATTTGGTACTCCATACTATTTAGTATTCAAATTAAGTGATGGAAAAGCCGCTGAAGAAGGCGTACTCATTGAAGACCCTGAAGATGCTGAAAAAGAAATTTTTGCTTCTACTGCTACCTCAGTTCGTGATGAAATGTATGATCTACTCTTAGAGAGCAAATTAACATCTGCTTATATTAGTGAAGTTGTCACTAAACTTTACGATGGCGTCGAAATCGACATTTTCGATCCAATTATTAGAATTTTATATGAACAAAACTTTGGTTACGAAGGTACATTAGATAATAAGAGTGGTGATGTAGTAGCTACAGTAGATGGAACAGAAATTACTGTTTCTGATTTCTATGCTCGTTTAGAAAAATCTTACGGCATCAATATTTCTCTTGACTTATTATCAAATGAGTATTTATTAAATTCAGATGATTACAGCGTCACTGAAGCCGATAAGAAGAGTTATCAAACACA
>JBAYCS010000005.1:0-13678 GCA_041668625.1 Acholeplasmataceae bacterium
CCGAACCCTTAGGGAACAGATTTACAGTCTGCCGCGTTTAGCCACTTCGCTACCCCTCCGGTTTTTGGCTTGCTTTTATATTCTATCGTATCAAAGAAGAAAAAGCAACCATTTTCAATATAATTTTATTCATTTAATATTATGTTGATATTCTTTACTTAAAGGGCAGTGTAAAAGAATGCTCTAATTGCACAATTTCGCTTTCTATATTTACATACGTACGCGCGTTAATTTTTTTCGATACTTTTCGTTCGTTTTTCCAGGTCGATTTTTAAAATCATAATTTCTCTTTGACAGCCTAAGCACTTTAACTTAATCTCTGCGCCAGTTCTAAGTACTTCCCACCGATCAGATCCACAAACATGTTTCTTTTTTGTTTGAACGATATCAGTAATTTCGTACTTCATATTTTCATCAACCGTTCTATAACTTTTTTAATCTCTTCTTCCTTACAATATATAACGACTTTTTGATCAGAAATCTTGACTTTATAGCCTATTTTCTTAGTGATAGTGTTCTCTTGCTCAATATATTTAGATTGCTTAATTCTTACTATTTGGTTTGTTTTAATTTCCATTTTTGTCATCTCTTCAACTTGTCTAACACTTAGTTGTTTTGAAATGATTTGATTGGCAATTTTTAATATTTTACTTTCGTCTTCCAGTTTACTCAAGGAACGGGCGTGTCCCATACTGATTTTTCCAGTTAAGAGCATGTCTTGAACCTCATGGGGCAAATTTAACAACCCAAGCATGTTTGTTACGTGTGATCGACTTTTACCAACTTTTGCAGCTAATTCTTGTTGTGTCAATTTTAGGTTTTGCATTACTATTTTATAAGCTTCAGCTTCTTCAATTGGAGTTAAGTTTTCTCTTTGAAGATTTTCAGCTAAGGCAATTTCAGCAACTTTAGCTTCTTCGTATTGTCTAATGATTGCTGGAATAGTAACTAATCCAACTTTTTGAGCAGCTCGGTATCTTCTCTCACCAGATACAATAATATATCCTTGTTTAACTCTCTTTAGAATAATTGGTTGAAATACTCCATGCTGCTTAATTGATTGCGCTAATTCATCAATTTTCTCTTCATCAAATATTCGTCTAGGTTGAAAAGGATTCGGTTTTATTTCCGAGAGTAGAATTTCTTCGATTATTTCTCCTTCTAAAACATCATCGACATGGTGTTCAGCCAGTAAATCAGTAAAAGTTCTTGCTTTTAGATCATCTTTCATTGTTTTGAATGACCTCCTTGGCTAAAGATTTGTACAGTTTTGCTGCTGGGGATTTTGGAGCAAATGTAAGAACGGGCACTCCATATGTAGGCGCTACTTGTGCGGCAACGTTACTTGTGATTATCGTATCAAATACACCCTCTTTAAAATAATCTTTAATTTCATGTACGATTTCCCATCCTGCTTTTGTACGTTTATCTAACATTGTGAGTAACACACCTTCAATTTCTAATCTTCTATTATTGACTTTCATTCTTTTTTGAACAACTCTGATGGTGTTTAGTAATTGTGTCAAACCATCAATTGCCAAAAATTGGCATTGAACTGGTATCAATACTGAATCTGCCGAATAAAGGGCACTTGTCGTTAGTAGTCCAAGAGATGGTGGACAATCAATGACAATATAATCATAATCATTTGCAATTGCTCTAATTTTTTGGCTTAAAATATATTCTCTATCTTCTTTATCTAATCTAATCTCTAAATGAGCAAGCTCAATAGTTGCAGGTATAACATCTACTTGTATGTCAGGTAAATGAATTATCGATTCCTGTATGGTTTTTTGGTCCATGAGAACGTCAAAAATTGTAGCGTATAACATCGATCGATTAATTCCCATACTTGTCGTAGTACTAGCTTGCGGATCAAAGTCTATAATAAGAACTTTTTTCCCAAAACCCGCGAGTGCAGCAGAAAGATTAACACTTGTTGTTGTTTTACCTACACCACCTTTTTGATTGGATATTGCGATAATTTTACCCATAACTCCTCCTACAAAGGCTTACTTTTAATCAGTTGAAAACTTCTTGGATAGCCTCTAACATCTTTAATTTTTACTATATGAATCAATGAGCGGCTTCCAATTTGATATGGAAGTTCAAATGAATGAACTGAATCGATTTTTGCACCTAATTTATTCACTGTATTTTTAGCGTTTTCTAATTCCTCATCAATGTTTTGTCCCTTGAAAGCTAAAAATATCCCACCAACTTTAGTCATGGGTATCCCCATTTCTGAAATTAAAGACAATTCTCCTAACGCTCTTGCAGTTACAAGATCAAATTCATTTTGATGGTTTAATGCATATTTTTCAATTCTGTCATGAACTAAGCAAATATCACTAAATTCTAACTTTTCGATTAACTGATTGAGAAACGTTAACCGTTTATTCAGAGAATCAATAATGGTGATTTTTAAATGAGGGTACATGATTTTTAAAGGAAAACTGGGAAACCCAGCGCCGGACCCCATATCACATACTGAATTAATATGATCGAAATCAATAAACCTTATAGGTGTTACTGAATCAAAAAAATGTTTGTAAAAAACGTCTTGTTCTTCAGTGATACTCGTTAGATTTACATTTTTATTATATTCCACTAGAAATTCATAATAAATTTGAAATTGTTCGATTTGTTTTACGCTAAGTTCTTTAGAAAAACAATTTTTGATATCGTCTTTAAAGTTCATGACTCAATGCTCCAGATTCCAAGTAAATGAGTAAAACAGAAATATCAGCTGGATTGACACCCGATATTCGAGACGCTTGCCCTAATGTCTTAGGTCGAACTTTAATTAACTTTTCACGACTTTCAGATGAAATGTTACGAACTAGTTTATAATCAATTGTTTCTGGAATAACTTTATCCTCAAGTCGGTTCATCTTTTCAGCTTCGCGTTGGGCCTTTTGAATATATCCTTCATATTTAACACGAATTTCTAATTGTTCTAAAGCGTCAACGGAAAACTCATTTCCCATAAAATACTTAACGTCTTCTTGATTTATTTCGGGCCGTTTAAGCAAATCATAAACTGTGATAGCTTCATAAATCTGTGCAGATGATTTTGAATAAAGATATGTATTATTCTCAATTGTTGGTAATATTCTAAAAGCCTTAGCTTTTTCAATTAAATTATGATATTCCAACTTTTTTTGATTGAACTCTTCATAGGTTTTGATGTCAACTAAACCAATATTATAACCATATTCTCTTAGTCTCAAATCTGCATTGTCATGTCTTAATAAAAGACGATGTTCGGCTCTGGATGTCAAAAGTCGGTAAGGTTCTACTGTTCCTTTTGTGACTAAATCATCGATTAGCACTCCAATATAGGCTTCATGACGATGTAAAATTAGTGGTTCCTTACCCTGTATTTTTAAAGATGCATTTATCCCAGCCATTAGTCCTTGACCAGCAGCTTCTTCATACCCACTAGTTCCATTGATTTGTCCAGCACAAAACAAATTCTTAATTTTCTTTGTCTCGAGTGATGGATAAAGTTGAATTGGATTTATAGCATCGTATTCTATAGCATAAGCATACCTAACAATTCGAACATTCTCCAAACCAGGTACAGTTCTTAAAAATTCTTCTTGAACTTCTCTTGGCATACTTGTAGATAAACCTTGGACATATAATTCATCAAGTTCTACACTTTCAGGTTCTATAAAAACTTGGTGACGCTCTTTATCGAAAAAGCGAACAACTTTATCTTCAATTGAAGGACAGTATCTTGGTCCAACACCTTCCACTACTCCACCATACATTGCGGATTCATCAAGATGTAAGTTTATAATGCCGTGAGTTTTTAAATTTGTATGTGTTAGGTAGCATAATTCTTGGGGGTTTTCATCATAATAGATTTTATCGTAGCTAAAAGTCTGTTTTAATTGATCGCCTGGTTGTGGTGACATTTTTGAAATATCGATTGAATCTTTTGCAATTCTTGGAGGTGTTCCGGTTTTTAAACGAACAACTTCAAAACCCAAGTCTTTTAGTTGTTGACTAATTCCGTATGTTGTTGGTTCCCCGCTTGGACCGCTTGGTGTTCTTTCTTTACCAATTAGAATACTACTACTCAAATATGTACCTGTTGTTAATATGACTGTTTTACCAAAAACTTGTTCTCCTGACTGCAAAACAATACCAGAAACACTTGTTCCATCCGTAATCAATGAATCAACAAGCGATTCTCTTAGATCGAGATTATCTGTTTCTTTAAGTACTTGTAACATGATTTTTGGATACTTAAGCTTATCAATTTGTGCTCTCAAAGCTCTGACTGCTGGTCCTTTTGATGCGTTTAGCATCTTAATTTGAATTTGCCCTTTATCTGCACTTTTGGCCATTTGACCACCTAATGCATCAATTTCACGAACAACTATGCCTTTTGCTGGCCCACCAATTGAAGGATTACAAGGCAAAGAAGCAACCTTGTTAAGGTTGCCGGTAATTAAAACTGTTCGATTTCCCATTCTTGCCATGGCGAGTGCAGCTTCTATTCCAGCGTGCCCTCCTCCAACAACGATTCCATCATAAATCATAATTTATACTCTTTAATGTTAATTTTATACTTATTTATCATCGATATCAGATTCTGATTCTTCATGTTCATCTTCTTGTTCTAGGTCTATAGAATCTACTGGTTCACCCGCAACTTCGTCCTCAAACTTGAAATACGCTTTATAATGTTCTTCTTGTTTTTGCACCATGTCACTAAAACCTTCTTCACCAAGATATCTACGAATTTCATCCTGAGCGGCTTGGTTTTCCTTACGAACCCTTTTGTTAACAATTTGACCTTGTATCATGTTCGATATGACAACCATAACAATTAAAACTAATAAAATAGTCAACATATAATCTTGGAAAAATAATGTTGCTAAAACAGCTATTCCAAGATAGAAAATAATAATTGGAATGATAAAAAGCATATTGATTTTTTTAGTGATTTTCCCAATTCGGTCTAAAAAGTTAACCCAAATTCGATTAACCGGTTCTTCATAAAATGCTTCAATGGCTTCGTAATATGTTTTTTCAACTAGCACTCGATAGTTTATTCCATTAGAAGTCCATATCGCAAATCTACCTTTTCCAGCGTATTGATAAAGGTATGGCGTATCATCCATGTAAAAAAATTCTACTAAAACACCGTCGATGTTTTGAGACATAAAAGGTGTTCCTTTAAGTTGATTGTATACTTTTGGGTTGAGTTTCATAATTAAATCCTCCGTCTTTTATATTATATCATCGAATCTAAAAGATTCGTTTAATATGTGTTTGTTACAGCTTTTATCAAAAATCCCCATCAAGCATCACCATCCACATAGTAAACACGCTTATGGCTGCTTCAATCAAGACCTGACCAGGTTCACATGCTACTATTGAATGATGATGCTTGATGGGGAATTTATTTTTTTTTGCGTAATTCTTTAAAGAATTTTTTAATCAGAATTTGGCTTTCTTTTGCCATTATACCCGATTCAACATGTATTTGATGATTGAATGGATAAGATAGCAAATTCAACACACTTCCAACAACTCCAGCTTTTGGGTCAGAAACTCCATAATAAAGACTTCTTATTCTAGCTTGAATCATAGCACCTGCACACATTGGACACGGTTCCATTGTAACATAGACATCACAATCTTCCAATCGCCAACTACCAATTTTTTTTGCTGCTTTCATCATCGCAAGAAACTCCGCATGTGCATGAAATGATTGACTAGTTTCTCTTTTGTTATGTGCTTTTGCTATAATTTTGTCTTGATAAACAACGACTGCTCCAACAGGAACTTCATTCATCAATGCTGCTTTTTCTGCTTGCTTCAGCGCAGCTTGCATGAACTTATTTACGTGTGGGTTTTCCTGGGACTTCATGATAGTGTCTCGATCTAGGTTCATAAGACTCATTAGCTCCAACTAATATAGTAGGATCGTCGTAATGAGCAGGTTTTCCATCAATAATGCGTTGTGTTCTTGTTGCTGGTAAACCACTCTTAACACATATAGCGGTTAATTTGGTCACAAACTCAGCTCTAGCAAGCAATTCTGGCATTGGTCCAAAAGGTTCACCTCTAAAATTTCGGTCAAGGCCACCAACGATAACGCGTATACCTTTATCAGCTAAGTCTTCGGCAATCTCGATAATTCCATCATCAAAAAATTGAACTTCATCAACAACAACTGCATCAGTGTCATTTTTAATAAACATTAAAATTTCTTCACTTTTTTCAATGATAATCGACGGTTTCTTACTTAAATTATGGGAAACAATTTCGCCAATTGCATATCTTGTATCTATTTTTGGTTTGAAAACGAGAACATTTTGTTTTGCATACTCCAAACGCTTGATACGACGAATGAGTTCTTCCGTTTTTCCGGCAAACATTGGTCCACATACGACTTCAATAAATCCATTTTTATATGTATGATACATGCTACTGGTTACCTTTCGTGAAATATTTAATAAAAAACGTGATGTTTGATCACGTTATTTGTTGTCTTGCTTCTTTTCGTTTAGACCATAGCGTTTATTGAACTTTTCAACACGCCCAGCAGCCTGAATGAACGTTTGTTGTCCTGTGTAAAAAGGATGGCAATTTGAGCAAGTATCAATGCGAATGTTTGTCGCTGTTGAACCAACTTCGTGTTCAAATCCACAAGTAGAGCACTTGACAGTAGCTACGCTAAATTTAGGGTGAATTCCTGGTTTCATAATTTTTCTCCTTCCGCCATAACCAATGGGTCATAGTAAGTTTTGCGAAGATATTATATCATTCATAAATACTTTAATCAAGTATATTCCATACATTCATTTAAAAATTAAGAAATCTCGTTGTGCCATGTTTCCCAAGTTGCGACAAACCTCTTTGCAATTATACCCGTTAATGCACCTGAAGGTATACTCAAGAACAACATAATTGGTAGATACCAAATAATTGCTGTGCTACCTATGACAAAAATCCCTGCAACAATTTGTCCTATACAATGGAAGATTGAGCCTATAACACTAACACCAATCATTCCAAAAAAGTTAGTTTTCTTCATAATTCCCATCACTAATGTAGCGGTAACAGCTCCGGCAATACTCATGTAGAATACTGGGCCGAGAAGTTTCCCACTTAATAACGCAACTAAAAGAACTCGAAGTATCGTTAATATACTACTATCTTTAAAGGAATAAATGTAGAGAACAACAAGTGTAACAATATTTGCAAACCCTAGTTTTGCGCCAGGTACAGGAATAATAGGGAATGCTGATTCAATTATATTTAGTACAATTGCAATCGCCAATAGATTGGCTAGCAATGTCATTTTTCTTATATTCATATTCCCTAAATCGTAAAGTCTTCTTCATTTGTGTCAAATTCAACACGAATTCGATTTGGTAAACAAATGAGTGGCCACCCCGTCGACTCTCCCTCTCTGCTGCAAATATTATTCGGACTTTGTTCCTCGATAATTTGCACACTTTTCTTTATATAGTCATATTTAATGACAACAATTTGTCTTACCCCATCAATTTCATAATCGCCAAGAAGTGTAATGGTTTGATCATTTTCATTAATGATTGGATAGTTCCCATAATTATTTGGAACCTCTTGATCATAGTTCTTAACAATTCTTCCTTCGCCATTGTTGTATGCAAAATCTATCGTAACAATAGGATTGGATAAATCACCATAAAAAATATAAGCTTGTGTTGCGTCTGAGTTAAATGCTGTTAATCGAAATAACAGAAAAAGTGCTCCAACAACTATAAATAGAGCAACGCTTAAAAATATATCACGTTTTGTCTGAACACTCTTAATTTTTTTCATGTTATGCATCCAGCAATTCTGTTTGATCTAAGTTTTCGGTAATTGTACCATCATAATTAAATCGAATGACTTCTATATCAAGATTATCTTGATGTTCTTCAAGCCAAGCATCAAGGACTTCAGGAGACATCGATAACATAGCTGTTGAAATAGCATCCAATAGTCCAGCGTCTTGTCCAATTATCGTAATTGTATGATAATAGTGCATGGGTCTTTTAGTTGCGGGTGAAATAATATGGTGATAACGAAGACCTTCAAATGTTGCATATTGTTCATAGTTACCACTTGTTGTTATACTTGCTTCCTTGACATGTACTTTTCCATATGAGCGGTCATCAAGGCCAGTTCTTAGTGGATTTGCAAGTGAAATAATAAAGATATCACCATCACGATCAGGATTTTTGCCCAAAACAATTGAACTGCTTCCTGATGTAATTGAGTAATTTTCGATTCCTAGGCTTTCTATATAGTCAGCTGCAACTTGAGTGGCATATCCCTTTGCAAGCGCTCCAAGGTCAATTTTAACATCATCATGGTTTAATCTAATGTAATACTTTCCAGACTCTTGGCTCAACGTATATGGATTTTCAACTACTTCTATTTGATTGATTTCCTCAATCACTTGATTAAATACTTCGGCTGGAATTTCATCGAAGACATACCCAGATAATTCATCAAGAATTTCGTTTTTCCAAACATCAACTATTTTGCCAATTGATACATCAAAATGGCCATCAGATAACTCATTATATTCCAAAGCTTTCTCAAGCATTGTGTATAACGGTTCATCAATTTCAAGTTTTTGAAATACCTTTTGATTAATCGAAAAGATATTTTCCAAATAGCTTGAATTTATGGGTAATGGATCCTCATTGGTTGCTAACTCGTGATACATCCGAAAGATTTGTTCGAGGTCTTCTTTAATCTCGTCTTCTAGATCCAGTGGTGCTTGCTTAATATCAATCGATATAAATGTGTACATATAGTCACTAAATGTCACTTTTATCGAGGTTGTTTTGTCTTTGCAAGCAAACAGTACAAATGACATCAAGATTAACATCGATATGCCTAATAATTTTTTCATAAGAAACCTCATTATACTTTCAAACTTAATATGTGTAAAGAAAAGGACAATGAATGTCCTAAATCTTCACATCAACTGCAGATCCATCCGGATTTGGATGATCTTTTAAATATTCTAAAATAGGATTGTAGTGTTTATCTGGCTTTCCTGGTTTACATCTTGATAAATTTTTAACTTCACCATTAACAATACCTGTAGCAAATGCACGGCAACCAGGAGTTCCACATGCACCACAGTTGTAATTTGGTAAAAGTTTTTCGATATCATCAATACGTGGGTCTTCTTTCACAGACAAATATTGATTTGCTAGTGATAAAATAACGCCTAGTATAATACCTAGTCCTCCAAGGACGATAAAGGGAAAGAAAATTGTCATTCTGGCTTTACCTCCTTCATAAATTCAATCGCATCATTAAATCCGCAACCCCCACCTCTAGAAGCACATGATTCACATGATTGGGCTTCTAAATAAGCTGCTTTACAGCTTTCTGGAACGGCTATTTTTTTATTTAAATGCATCGTAAGCATATAGAGACCAATGAATCCTGAAATGATTCCAATTAAAACTAAATAACTCGTCCACATTATATGATACCTGCCAATCCCATGAATGCTAAAGCCATTAATCCAGCTGTAACTAAAGCAATAGGCATACCTTTAAGAGCTTTAGGAACATTTGCTGAATCCAAACGCATACGAATAGCTGTAAATGTAATGATAATGAATGCATAACCCATCCCACCACCAAGTGCATTGAACAACGCTTCAACGTATGTTTGATCAATTGTGATATTAGTTAATGCTACACCGAGCACCGCACAGTTTGTTGCGATTAATGGAAGATAAACTCCAAGAGCTTTATATAAACTTTGAGAAAAGCGTTTAATCACAAGTTCTGTCAGTTGCACTAATGATGCAATAACTAGAATAAATGCAATTGTATCAATGTATTCAATTTCTAAAGGAATCAACACATATTTATATAATGGGAATGTAATAGCTGCAGATAGGAAGATGACAACGATAACAGCTGCTCCCATACCTACAACAGACTTCATCTTTGTAGAAACACCAAAGAACGAACAAAGACCTAAGAACTGCATCAACACGATGTTATTAACAATCATCGCGGAAATTAAGATCGCAATTAAGTTCATTATTTCTTAGCCCCCTTTGCTTGTCTAACTGCTACAATAACGGACAAGATAAATCCAATTACCAAGAATGCTCCTGGAGGTTGAACAAGCACTGAGAATGCATATTTATCTAAACCCGCATTACCTAACACGGCATATTCAAAACCTAATGGCAAGATTTTACCAAGTTGAATCATTCCTGTACCAAAGAACTCTCTAAAGAATCCAATAATCACAAGTGCTAAAGCAAACCCAACTGCAACACCCATACCATCAAGCGCTGATTTGCCTACTGAGTTTTTAGATGCAAATGATTCTGCTCGTCCGAACACAACACAGTTAACCGTAATCAACGCAATAAAGACGCCAAGTTCAGCTGCAAGTGCTGGTGCGAAAGCATCAACAAGCATTTTAATAATCGTTACTTCAGTTGCGATAATAATAATATAGACCGGAATTCTAACCGTATTTGGAACAACTTTTCGAACTGCAGACACAGAAATATTTGTCATCGTTAAGACGAGAAATACTAAGATGCCCATACCGAAAGCGCCTTCGAATGTTGATGTTACTGCAAGTGCAGGACACATTCCAAGAACCATCACGAAAATACCGTTTTCTTTCCAAATGCCTTTCGTGAAAATATTTAATAGTGAGTCTTCATTTTTCTCAGCTGTCTTCTTTGCTGGTACTTTTTTAGCATCAGTCATGTTAGTTCACCTCACTTAATGCAGTTAATAATTCATCAATAAGTGCTCTAGATCCGGTTGCACCGGTAGCTAGGTCGGCATTATCATCAATTACTGCTTGAATTTCTGAAATAGTTAAACCAATAAATTCACTTAAATATGCATCATTTCTTGCTTTAAATCCTGCTGTGTGTCCATAAAGTGAATCAGGTAATAATAGTGCTGTGATTCCTGCATTTTCATCAAGTAATACATAGATTGTAATTGAGCCTGAAGAAATTCCATCATAACCTAAATACTCACCAGTGCCTCTAAGTTCATATATAGTACCAGCATCACTACCTGATGAATCTTTTACATTTTGTTTATAAACCACTTTGTCCGTTGGGACAAATGTTGAATCATCTTCTAATGAATAGCCTTCTCCATAATAGTCAATATATGGATCATCTTGAATGTTGAAGTGGACCTTTAACGTTCTAATCACAAGATTTTTAATTGAACCTGTACTGTCTACTGCAGTTGCGCCGGCTTCTAAATCAGCAGCATCATATGCAGGAAACTTTTCAATTTGTTCAAGTGTCACACCATCATAATATGAAATGATATAATTTTGAATACCTTTAACAGTCCAATTAGATTGGTTAAGAACAACAATTTCAACATATACTAAGTCTTCTTGATCAATACCAATTAATAATTCAATCATACCGTTCGAATCATCTGATGAAAGCTTATATCCATTCTTAATCTTAACGTTGTAAACACTCCCAAGAATCTCACCAGATCGTGAAACTGCATCTGCTTTATAATCAATCGTTGCATAGCTATTACTTGATGGAACACCTTCTACTGTGACTTGATTTTCAAGTTGAACGACTTGATTAAACAGACGATCTTTAGGTTCTTTTGGAATGAATGTATTTGCAACAATAATCAACATAATTCCTATGACCAACATAATACCTGTATTAATTAATAACCATAAGTTTTCTTTTTTCATCCGAGAACAACCTCCTTCAATGCTGCCATAAGTTGATTTGCTAAATTCTTGGAGTTTGTTGCTCCTGATGTTAAATCAGAACCCGTAGTTTCAACATCACTTAACATAGTGTTTGAATAGACTTCAAGGAATGTTATTGTGTTCGTATATAATCCTCCAGCAGTATGATGATATTCATCAGTAGGAACGACAATACCTAAAATTTTATTTTCTTTATCTACGCCAACATAAAGTGTAATATCTTTTTCTTCAGTTGACTCACTATTATAGATTCCAAATCCATTCAGCTTATAAAGATATGCGATTTCAGTACCACTTGAATCTTTAACAATTTCTCTTGATTTAACAAATTCAGTCGAAACAAATGAAGTGTCTGCTGCTTTTGTGAATCCTTCACCAAACATAACACTATAAGGATCTGCAGGAACATCCGCAACTTTAGCATGAACAGCAGCAACATCCGTGAGTAGTGCTTTCACTGTATTAAAACTGTTTGTTACACCACTTACTAAATCTCCATCAGGAGTTAATGCGCTAATTTGTGTGCCCACAAATAAAGCTAAGTTATTTCTAGTACCTTCAACATTTAATGTTTGTTGGATGCTAACAAATTGTGCACCTAAAACTTTTCCATTTGCATCAATACTAATAGCAATAGTCATTGACCCGTGTTTGTTAGTGCCTGTAGCTATATAGATATAACCAACGACTTGGTTTGAAGCATTTAAACCTTTGACTGCAGTTGTAACCGTTGCTGGTGCATCTGTAAGATTAATTACTTCAAATGTCTCTCCAGCAGGCAATACTTCTTGGTAAGATTTATTTTGAGCATCTATCTCATTTTGTTTAATGACTGGCGCAGTAATTGCATTGACACCGCCAATCAATAAACCACAAACAATTGCAACAATCGTTAACACTGTCGTGTAATGAACTAGAGGTTTTTTGAAAAACTCTTTCATTAGACTATACCTCCTACACCAAAGAATACAACTAAACCAAAGATAACTAAACCAATCACATAACTTGCAATAAATAATGGTTTAACTTTATTGGTTGACCATTTTGGATAATCAATTAATGGAACGAACATATTCATAAATAGGATTGCAAATGCAACACCTTCTGGATATGATCCAAATAATCTAATTAAGACAACAACGACTGCAACTAATGCGCCATATGCAAAACGTCCTGGACGAGTCACTGGTGATGTTACGGGGTCTGTGATCATAAAAATGAAACCAAACATTAAGCCTCCTGATAACAAGTGCATTAACGTATAAGATAAGACTTGATCTGGATATAATCTTAAACCTGCTAGAACAATCAAAATGATAAATGTCAAGAACGCAGAGAGTACCACACGGTAATCTGCTGAACGACGAATAAGTAAGTAGATACCACCGATTAAAATCGCTAATGCGCTTATTTCGCCCATCGCACCTGGTGTAAAGCCCATAAACATATCCATAAGTGGATAACTATTTAAAACGCCCGGAAAGCCTAACCCGCTTCGTAATGTTGATAACGCAGTGCTACCAGCAACTAAATCAACACCTACATAGGTTCCTGTAAACATCGGAGTTAAAGCCAATGTAATAAATATACGGCCAACTGCCGCGGGGTTAAAGATGTTAGATCCTAAACCACCGAATAACATTTTACCGACGATAATACCAAATGCGGCACCTACAATCACTGCATAGATTGGGAGTTTCGAAGGAATAATCATTGCAAAAATTAAACCACTAATCGCTGGAGTAATCACATTGTTTATTGAAAACTCTGCATATCTTGATTTGATTTTTTCGATTTTAGTTCCATCTTTTTTTGGCTTATGCATCATGCCAAATGCTAAAGCTTCTAAACCTATCATCACAACAAGTGATACGATAATTCTTATAATCGCATCAAATCCAAAACGATA
>JBAYCS010000006.1:0-13508 GCA_041668625.1 Acholeplasmataceae bacterium
CACATAAGAGTGATAATTAATTTTTCGCCCGACTTCATCTTCTATAATATCTAGTGCTTTTCTCTGTGCACGTACCTGTTTTCTTGTAATCGGTACACCACCAATACCTTGTGGTGTTCCTTCTAGTAAACCATCCATATGTGATTGACCTGCGGTTCTAATGACCATGATGTGATCAGCACCGTGATAAGCAGCCATTCTCATTCTTCTAATATCATCTTCAAAACGACCAGATGCAATTTCAGTAGTTATCGTTGAATCTGGTTGTGGATCTATATCATTTAAATGTCTTGCTGAAGGAAGTGGAACAAAGTTTTTTAAAGTAGGACTTGCTTGAACATAGTGGAAAGGACCAATATCAATTGGGCCAGCATCACGCCAAACCCAACCTTTACGTCTTGGACGGTAATGTTCTAAGTCAGTTAATAAAAGTCTAATATCAAGTTTTTTATTTGGCTTCATGTTTAAATACCTCCAACATTAACTTAATATTATCTTCTTCAAGTAATTTTAATCCTGCCTCACGGATACTTAATTGATAGTCTACATGAAATCTATAAACGATATGGCCTGCTCCAAATGCTAATAAATCATGTTCAAATAACTTATCCGTAATGGCTTTTGCTTCTAAGGAAGAAAAACCCATACGCATAAGAACACTTCGCTCAATAGCAGGTGTTGTATAATCTCTTGCAAGATCAAGTAAAGGATCGATCAGTTGATCAGTAAGTTCATAAAATCGAGTTTTCAACTCTTGATCGCTTAATTTATCTAAGTGCTTACGTCTTTCTAAAAAATCATCATTTCTTGGTTTCATTGATATCCTCCATCCACTTCTTAATATGTTTAACATCTGTTTTTAGTTCTTGTGATAAATATGCAAAATCATTCTCAGTTAAAACAGTGTCTTTATATCGTTTCAGATATGACAGTCTTAAATCCATTAAATCTAATGTTTTATGAACCAAATCTTTCCCTGATTTTGGAAAAATAATGTTTTTACCGGGGATTTCATCTAATGGATTCCCAAATAAAATGTCGATCCCATTTTCTTTAGCAAATGAAATCTGTGCATTCATGTGTTTGCCTGCACCAGTATATTCTGTCTCTTGAACAACAATTATGTCATCTTCTTTTAAAGTTTTAGCAATTGAGAATGCTGCAGCTAATGCTGTATTTCCAGCAGGACCTCTTTCCATACCTTCTAGAATAGCTAATGCTTCAGTAACATAGAAAACAGATCCTTGATTAACTAACACATATTCATCTAAATACCGAAGTGGTCTACCCGCACTACGTGGTACATCACTTCGATCAGGGAATGTTGTGAATGGTATCCCAAATCCAGTATGTCCTGTGGTAAATGATTTTTTGTTAAAATCATGATCAGAAGCCATATGAAGACCAGATAAATCAACAGATGCAGCTACAATTTTTGTTTTATGTGCACCATGTTTAATCAATCCTCTCGCTGTACCGGTTAAGTTGCCTCCGCCAGCATTCGTGCAAATAACCATCTCAGGATATTTTCCATATTTCAACAAACATTCTTCTGCAATCTCTGCACCTAATGTCTCAATACCCATAATGCCATAAGGTGAATAAAGAGATGCATTAAAATATTGGGTTTCTTCGAGTAAGTTTAAAAACTCATAGAAAAGTTCAGGTCCAACTGATAATTGAACAACTTCAGCACCATAAGCTTCACAAGCTCTAGCTTTTTCAATAATCTCAGGTTGCCCTACTCCTTTAGAATCAAAGCACTCTTGTACAATAATACATTTGAGTCCTACTTTTGCAGCAAGCGCAGCAACTGCTGCCCCATAATTACCAGATGTAGCAGCAATCACACCTTTAAATCCTAGTTTTTTAGCTTGATGAATAGCCATCGCAGCTCGTCTTGCTTTAAAAGATCCGCTGATGTTTTGTGCCTCATCTTTGATGAAAATACGTGCTCCGTAACCTTCTCTTGCAAATTTTCTTGCATAGCTAGTTAAATGGTTCAATTCAATCAGCGGTGTATGACCAACACTAAAAGATTGCTGAATATTAAAGACATCATCTAGTGTATATCCGCTGTCGCTCATCATCATCTCATAATCAAATCCAATGCCTTCATTTTCAAATTTGTCATAATCGAGTCTTAAAGCATTTTTCATAATCAGTGACTTTTTATTCATCACATCTTGGTATTTACTCATGATAATCCTCCATTTCTTTGAGGATATGCAGTCTAACTTCCATAACTTCATCTACAAAATGGCCAAATGTATGGCTATAAAATGGTTTTACTGCAACCAGTTTGCCTTTTTCTAGACGTTTGGTGACTGTTAATATATTAACTTCTTGTCCCTCTAGTGAATCCTCACTTAAAAACCCTTTTATTCTCATAACTAAAGGTAATTTTTTTGTGTCTAGAGGTATATGACTTGCTCTTTCATCTGGAAATAAAACGATCTTTTCTATTTCAACATAAGTGCCTTTAGGAATCATAATGACTCCTCCTTTTTTGAAGTACTTTCATTTATATGAAAGCGTTTTCCATACTTCTTATTGTATCATTTCTTGGCTGTGTTTTCCACCCCTTAGGGTGGAATATAAAAAAAATAGGAAAAATCCTATTTTCTTATGATTCAATGAGATCTCTCATATCCCCTAAGATTGCTCTAGGGACTGGTAAATCAATCATTGTTTTAAGTCCGGGGCGACTATTGATAACATGTGGAATCATATTGACACACATCGCAATCGTTCCAATACCACCATTAACTTCAGGTTTAATTTGCATGTCGATGTTAGGGGTTCCTTTTAAACTGATGTAATCACCAGTTTCTGTGCCTTCCATTTCAGGTTCAATCTGCTGAGGATGAATCATATCAATAAAGACATCGCCATTAACAAGTCCTTGACCTGTCATATTGATACCTGCTAGTGTTCCAGCTTTGGCTTCTCCATATGGGCTCACCCGATCAACAGAGGTAATAATTGGTTCCATTTGTTGTTGAAACTCTTCGAGTTTAACACCTAGTGCAGCAGAAATCATACCAACACTTTCTTTAAACCCAACGTGTCCTGCCAATGTTCCATCCATCGTGCGTTTATGATATTCATTTAATGAAATCCCAACGCCTTGTTCATGCATAACAGTGGGTCCAAATGGACTCAAACTGTTGACACGTTTAGCTTCGATATGAGTGACATCTACCATGGCTCCAGTTAATGTGACAACAAGTAAATCCATAATAAATCCTGGATTAATTCCCGTACCTAAAACAGTAACTCCATATGCTTTTGCTAAATTATCTAACTGAGAAGCTAATTCAGGTTCGTTTGCATATGGATAAGCCATTTCTTCTGCAGTGCTAATCACATTCATGCCATAGCTCATAATTTTTGTAATCTTGTCATATGCACCTTTTGTAAAACTATCTGTTGCTAATAAAACAATGTCTGCACCTTTTTTTAGAACATGATCAATATCATTATCAACCAAAACTTCTGGATGAGTGTTTGTTTCCTGTTTCAAAATTTCTAAAAAGTTTTTACCCTTAAAATTTGGGTTCAAATCACAAATACCAGTGATTTCTACACCTTTTTTCATGAGTAACATTTGTGCCATGCCACGACCCATTGCACCAAAACCCCATATAATAACTTTGATTTTATCCATAATTATAATCTCCCTTCTGTTACATATCGTCCTAAAGTAAATAAATAATCTGATAATCGATTAATAAAGGCAAGTGAATACTCATTTAATGGTTGCAATTGACTTAGCTCAACAAATTTTCTTTCAGCTCGTCGAGTAACAACCCTTGTCATGTTTGACCATAAAGCTTCTTCATTTTGATCAAGTTTAATAAATTTCGTTAATGGTTTTAATACTTGATCATATTGGTCGATTCTAGACTCTAAAAACTTTATATGCTCTTCATTTGTTTGATAGCCATCTTTGCTATCTTTTGCAATTTCATAATTCATCATAAAAAGAATGTCATGAATTTTAATCAAATCATTTTTAATGCTTTCTTCTAACATAAAATGTTTAAGCATCAGCACATGTGCCATAACTTCATCAAGTAAACCAATCAAATCAATATGTGGATCGTCTTTTCTAACTCGAACAGACATTAAATCCGTTTGACCTTGATCACCTTTTTTTGTGTAAATTTTCAAAGTTACTCACCATCCTTATATTGTTATTATACCATGAAATCGCGCTAATAAGCGTTTATCGTTTTACTTTACGCGCTTTTTGATATAGGGATTGAACCGCGAAACTTGCGACATCAAATGCATATTTCTTAGGTCCAAAACCTGCATCATATCCTAATTCTTTTGCAAGACCATGATTAATTCTTGCTCCACCAATGATGACAATGAATTTATCTCTTACTTGTTCAGCTTCTAGAAGTTCAATAAATTTGGTTAAGTTTTGGACATGTACATCTTTCTGTGTTACAGTTTGGCTTATTAAAATAACATCAGCTTGTAATTCTAAAGCTTTCTCGAGTAGTGTTTCGTTATCAACAGATCCACCTAAATTATATGCTTTAATGCCTTTGTATCGTTCTAATCCATAATGACCAGCATATCCTTTCATATTCATAATGGCATCGATACCTACTGTATGTGCATCAGTTCCAGTGGATGCTCCTACAAAAACAAGAGGTTCATTAAAATGAGTTTCAATAAAAGATTCAACCTCGTCTTTACTCATGGATTCATGTTCTTGTGATTCTACTTTTATAGTCTCTAAATCAACTAAATGTGTGGTTGTTCCATAAACAATATAAAAACTAAACTCGTCAGATAAAGCTATACTGGATACAACTTGTGGATCAAATACTCCCATTTTGATGGCTAATGCTTTTGCAGCTTCATCACCAAATGGACCCTGAGGAATTGGAAGTGAAAACGATAATTGAATCTTTCCATCATTTTCTGTATCACCATAAGGTCTTATTACTTTTTGGCTCATTTGGTGTCCTCCAATCTTTTTAGCATTTCATCTAAAACTGGATTAACATAGTTCTCATGTTTCACAAACACGCCATTTAATCCTTTCCCACCAAATTCAGTTCTTGAAATTCCAGCAAATCTTCCCATCTTTAAGGTTTCAAACATACCTTCTTCTTTGATCGTAACTAATAATTCATGCGCATTTTTTAAAGTTTCTTCTGCGCGATGTTGAACGATTCCATCTTTCTTAAATGTAATTTCATCACCAAAATCTTTAAATGCTCTTTCGATATAATTTGCATTATTAAGTGCTAAAGCTCGATCACTAACAAATGGAGTATGGATTGCTTCAGTCATCATACCAAGTAAATGAATTGATTGATGAGAAGTGACGGTAGCTATGTTAAACAACGCATTTTGAATCGTTCCCATAAATATATCACCTGTCATATGCTTTGTCGGTGGCATATATTTAAGTGGCGCTTCAGGAAATATTTCTCTAGCCATTAGGGCTTGAGATAGTTCATATAGAAAACTATTTTCTAAAGCAGGATCTATTTCGAATGCATGACCTAAACCCATATATTTTTCTTTCATTCTTGCAAGTTTTGCAAATTGTTCATTAATAAATTGTGAAGCTAATACGGTATGTGCGTGTTCAAAAGCATCTGAAGTCGTTAAATAATTGTCTTCACCTGTATTAATTGTAATTTTCGAATACGCTGATAATAATCTAGAAAAATACTGATCGATAAATGTTCGTTTCATGTTAATATCACGAAAAATAATCCCGTATAAAGAATCATTTAACATCATATCCAATCGTTCTATTGCACCCATAGTTGCTATTTCAGGCATGCATAATCCTGACGCATAATTCACTAGTCTTACATATCGTCCTAATTTCTTTGAAACATCATCTAAAGCTTTACGCATTAATCGAAAGTTTTCTTGTGTTGCAAATGTTCCACCAAATCCTTCAGTCGTCGCTCCATAAGGGACAAAATCTAATAAAGATTGGCCAGTACTTCGAATCACAGCAATCACGTCCGCCCCAAGTTCTGCTGCAGACACCGCTTGCTTGATATCTTCATAAATGTTACCAGTAGCAACGATCACATACTTAAGCGGCGTTGTTTTATTTTTAGTTTGTAAAAGCCAGTGATCTCTTGCTTTAGTACTTTCATCAATTCTTGAAAATACTTCTGTAAAATAGGGATTTAAAATCTTTAAATCCGGTTTATTTATATCTGTGTATTTCGAAAGATTTAATGTTCCTTTGGATACTTCTTCTGCAACTTGTTGTGGCGATAGTCTATGCTCATAGATTGCGTGTGCCATGTAATGTGAAACGCCTAATCCAAGATTTCCCACTTTCAGTAGATGATTGGTGACCACATTCACATATGGAACATCAAAAGGATCGACGCCATCAATACCCAACATTCTCAGCGTTGCTCTTTCCACAGAAATTGTGGTATGTTTGTCAATCATGTCTTGAACATCATAAGCAATTTTTTTAGCGATTGTTCGACAAGATTGAATCATTTCTTTATCTAAATTTAAGGCTGCCATCATTTCACTCCTCTCTCATAACATCAATTACATCAAGATTGATATTATTTTTTAAAGCTTTCATAAATTCATTTGCATCATAAGATTGATGTGTTGGTCTAAATGGATTCATAGTGACATAAAGTAGCTTAAAGGTTTTTACAACCGATAAATCCACATTTAAGGCTTCTAAATACTTAAATCTTCTTGATTGAAAGATAAATCTAGAAGGGTCTTCTCCAATGAGTTCGTAGTGACTTCGTCTAGATAATATTAGCGCATCCATCAACTTTTCTGATATTGCACCTTTAACATAAATCTTTTGAATACTTATTCCTACATCGTTTAATATATTTTCTATAGATGCAATTTTTTTATCATCTAAATAAACTTCACCTTGTGGTGTTGAAAAAATAATTTTCGCTTCAGAATTCTTTATACGATATGACGTTTTTTTAAGATTAAACAAATCGACAATTCTTCTAGTTTGATTGACTGTTTCCTCCATATTTGGTGAAACAGAGGCTCCAGTTGCAAGAATCACCCCATCAATTTCATCAAGATTAGAAAACGTCATACGGTTAAATGCCCCGTCAACGAAAATTTTCGTTGCATGTACTTTCATCATTTTTAAAACACTGGATAATTCTTGATTTGTTGTAGGTCCAGCAATGACTAAATAACCTTCGCTTTTTATTCTCACGACTAAAATCTCTCCGATTGAAGTGAAGAGATTTGTTTTTTCGATTACATCATAAGAAATCTTAGATTCATCCAAACAGCTTTGTGCAGTTGCAACAATCATCGTTTGATAAACCATGATTCTAGGCTTAGGTAAAAAGTGAATTTGATCCATTTTTTCACCATCAAGACCTACAGATGTTAATCCAATCGTTTCATTAAGATTTTTTTTGATTAGCCAATTAAGTGTGGTTGTTTTCCCCGTATTTTTCGCAAGTCCAACAATGCCAATCACTTGATGCTTATCAGGCTTTTTTGTCACGAGTTATTCTTTCCTTACGTTCAAGATGATCTGGTTCTAATGATAATCTATCGCCATGAAGTAATCCACTTACACCATATAATTTCTTTTCATTTTTACAATCTTCACATTGACATTCTGAGTGGTATTCTTTAGGTTCACTATATGTTGTAATAACACCCTCAAAGTTTCTTAATACTATTTTACCTGGGGCTTGAGACACCACATAATTTGGCATAACTGGAATTTTCCCACCACCACCTGGAGCATCAACTACAAATGTGGGAACAGCAATACCACTCACATGTCCTCTTAACCCCTCAATAATTTCTATACCTTTCGAAACAGAGGTTCTAAAATGTTCAATACCAACTGATAAATCACATTGATAAATATAATACGGTCTCACACGGATTGCAATCAGCATTTTAACCAGTCTTCGCATGACATGAACACAATCATTAACACCTTTTAATAATACGCTTTGATTTCCTACAGGAATACCTGCATCTACAAGCATTGCAATGGCTCTTTGGCTTTCAGGTGTAATTTCATCTGGATGATTATAGTGTGTATTAACCCATACTGGATGATGTTTTTTCAAAATATTCACTAAATGTTCTGTTATTCGTTGTGGCATCACAACTGGTGTTCTAGTCCCAAACCGAATGACTTGAACATGATCAATCTCTCTTAATTTAGTTAAAATATAGTCAATTCGAGCATCGCTTGCTAAAAATGCATCCCCACCACTTAGTAAAACATCGGTAACTTCTTCGTGTCTTCTAATATAATCGATTGCATTATCAATTTGTTCAATTTTAAGTTCTGCATCTTTTTGACCAGCAAACCGTCTTCTCGTGCAATGACGGCAATACATACTACACATATCTGTTATCAAGAAAAGTACACGATCAGGATAGCGGTGTGTAAGTCCCGGAACAGGAGAATCATGATCTTCAGCAAGTGGATCATAAAGGTCATTTTCACCTTTAATAAGTTCACTACCAAAAGGAATCGCTTGTTTACGGATTGGACAATTTGGATTTTCCGGATCAATCAGAGTCAAATAATAAGGTGTGATTGCCATTCTTAGTTGACCTAACACTTCTGTGATTGTGTCCATTTCTAGCTTAGAAATATCAATAAACTTCTTTAATGATTCTGCATTCTTAATTCTGTTTGAAGTCTGCCATTTCCAGTCATTCCATTGTTCATCACTTACATTTGGAAAATACTTTTTACGGCGTTCGATATGTTTTACATTAAGTTCTAGTTTCATGATTATCTCCCTTATACGTAGCGCTTCATGAAATAATCATGAATCACTTTATTTTCTCTTAGAATATCTAGTGTTATTTTCGCGTGGTTTTTTGTATAACCATTTCCTATCATCATCGTTACATCTTTTTTGACACCCTCAGCACCAAGTGCTGCTTTAGTAAATGATGTAGCCATAGAAAAGAAATAGACAATCCCTTCATCCTTTGTTGCTAATATCGTGGTCATTTCTGTGTTTGGTACATTAACCACATTAATTGAAACATCGGCTAGATGACCCTTTGTTAATTTAGATACTTCCTCATAAACTTTTAATGTATTTTTCGCATCAAGTAATAACACATCATCGCATAATCCAAGTTCACTTAATAGACTCTTTTGAGCCTCTTCGTTCACTAGTCCAATAACCTTACCCTTTGCTCCAACCATTTGCTTAGCTTGATAACTGCAAAGTAATCCACTTTTTCCAGCGGCACCAATAATAAATACTGTATCTCCAGGTTTTGCTAGTTTTTTTACTTGAGCAGGTGCACCACAAACATCAAGAGCAGCAAGAACTAATTTTTGATCGAGATCACTAGGTATAACTTCAAAGATGCCGGTTTCAAACAAAATGGCTGTTCCTTTAATTTTTACTTGTTCATTGCTTAAGTTAATTGAAATGATGTCATCAATCATAAGTGGTGTGAGTGATAAGGATACTAAAGTTGCAATCAAATCTCCAACTTTAGCGTGATGCTTAACATCTTTTCCAATCGCTTTAATTTTACCAATGAGCATCCCACCACTTTTTGTGACTGGGTTTTGCATTTTACCTTTTTCTTTTACAATCGATAATATCATCGTCTTCATTTTTGTTTCATCATGGTCGCATGCTTCTTTAATTTGATGAAATGAAGCTGAATCAATATTTAAAACATCAACATCAATCATGATTTCATTGTCATAACAAACCGGAGTGGCATCGATTTTATCTGCTGCTTGAGGCAACACTCCAATAGGCTCAATGACTCTATGTGTTCCAAATGGACATAACTTTTTCATGCTCTCACTTCCTTTATGCGTAATATACGTCTAGCTTCATCAGGTGTTGCAATCTCTCTGCCATATTTTTTAGCCAGTTCAACAACTTTATTCACCAAGTCAGCGTTGTCTTTAGCTAAAACACCTTTTTCTAAATATAGGTTATCTTCTAATCCCACACGAACATGTCCCCCATGCTTAATGGATAACTCTGCAAGTGAAAATTCATATCTTCCAATACCTGCTACACTAAATGTTGCATGACTTGGAATGCTATCTTTTAAAAACATGAAGTCTCTTTCTTCACCTGCCATGCCACCTGATACACCTAAAACAAAACTAAAATGCAAGGGGTCATAGATAAACCCTTTTTTATAGAGTTTTAACACACTATCGATGTGTCCTTTTTCAAAGCATTCAAGTTCTGGTAGAATTTGTCGTTTTTTCATAACAGAAGCAAAATATTTAACATCATTTTCGGTATTAATAAAGACTTCATCGCCACCAAAATTAACCGATCCGCAATCTAATGTTGCCATTTCGATATCAAGTTCAGTCGGTTGCAATCTTTCATCTCTAGACATACCGATAGCACCACCAGTTGATGGCTGAATAATAACATTGGGTATATGTCTTTTAATCGCTTTTATGGTGTCATCATATCTCTTTTTATCTTGAGTTGGTGTCCCGTCATCAAATCTTACATGAAGATGAATAACTGAAGCTCCCGCTTCGTATGCTTTTATACTTTCTGAAATGACTTCGTCAATAGTATAAGGTATTTTATCATGCTGTGCCTTTGTGACTTCAGCTCCAGAAATGGCACACGTGATAATGAGTTTATCCATGATTAACCCTCATCTTATCTTTAGGTACAATGCAAGTGCCAATTGCAGTGGTTGTTAAGATTGGTTCATCTAGTTTATCAGCTGCTGATGCATTAATATCTGGGCGACTACTTATCACTTTATGACATGTGAATTTCATTTTTCTAGAGGTGTTACCCTTTTGAATCATTTCTGCAGTCACTTCTATAAAATCACCTGCATAAAGTGGTGCTAAAAAATTCACTTCTTCATAAGCTCTAAAGAGCCCTTCATCACCATCAAGGATGATTAATAGCTCTGTGGCGACATCACCAAATAATGCTAACACTTTTGCGCCATCTACTAAATTTCCACCATAGTGAGCATCTGCTTGACTTAATCTTAAACGGTGAGTTACTTTATTCATCTTTATACCTCCATCAACTTAACATTATGAATGATAAGTTCTGCTTCAGTTTGTTTAATAATTTCATCGATTGAAATATCGGGATGTCGTTCAATTAAATGAAGTCCATCTTTCTTAACTTCGATCACAGCTAGTTCTGTCACGATTAAATCTACTTGACGGTAAGCAGTCAATGGTAGTGAACATTGTTTTTTAATCTTAGGTATTCCTTTATTGGTGTGCGTCATTGCAACAATTACTTTTTTTGACCCCGTCACTAAATCCATTGCACCACCCATTCCAGGAACCATTTTTCCAGGAACAATCCATGAAGCGAGCGATCCTTCACTATCAATCTCAAGAGCGCCTAAAACAGTAACATCAACATGACCACCTCGAATGATTGAAAAAGATAATGAGGAGTCAAAATACATCCCATGTGGCATGAGAGTTACTGGTTGCCCACCAGCATTTGTTAAATCCATATCTATGTGATTTTCATCATATGGTCCTAGACCAATAAGTCCATTCTCACTTTGAAAATAGATTTCAAAGTCACTAGGAATTTCATTTGCTACAAGTGTTGGTAACCCAATACCTAAATTCACTAAATTCCCAGGTTTTAATTCTTTAGCAACACGCTTAGCGATAATTTCTTTAGGATTCATCATGAGTTTGACCTCCAATAAAAACATGCTTAACAAAGATATGTGGTGTAATCACAACTTCAGGATCAATTTCATGAACAAGATGTGTTGCTTGACATACAACCACTTTTGCAGCAGTTGCCATCATCGGATTAAAATTGCGCGCTGTTTTTGAGTAAGTTAAATTCCCAAGATGATCAGTTTGATGTGCTTTGATTAAAGCTAAGTCAGCACCAAGTGCTTCTTCAAGTAAGTAATCCGTATCATGTAAACGGATCACTTTTTTACCATCTTCCACAATCGTGTGAGTTCCAGTAGGAGTCAAGATACCACCTAAACCTGCACCATACGCTCTAATTTGTTCAACAAGGGTTCCTTGAGGAACTAATTGAACCTTCATGAGTCCTACTCCCATTTTTTCTCCAGCTTCTGGATTTAATCCGATATGAGATGCAATCAGAGTATCAACTTGCCCAGAACGGATGAGTTTACCAACGCCTTCATTAGGGTATCCTGCATCATTACAAATGATGGTTAAATGTTTCACATTAGATTCAAAAACCCAATCAATTAATATTTCTGGTGTTCCGCATGTCATAAATCCACCAACCATAATCGACATTCCATCTTTTAAATGGTTGATAAATGCTTTTTTATCAATCATTTTGTTCATAGTTTCACCTTCTTTGGCATGAGCATTGCTTCACCTGTTACAACACATTCATTAGATTCATTAAAAACTTCCGTTAAAAAGAAAACTCTATTTTTCTCTAGGTTAATATCTTGCACAGTCACCTTAACAGTTAACAAAGTATCTGGGTATACAGGTTTCAAGAACTTTAAAGATTGGCTACAGTAAATCGTTCCTTCTCCAGGATAATCAAGACCAAATATTTTACTAAAAAGTGATCCAACTAACATCCCGTGTACGATAGGTTTTTTAAAAATTGTTGTAGCTGCATAAGCTTCATCAAAATGAGTTTGATTTAAATCTTTAGTTAAATGGCCAAATGCATGAACATCTTCAGTTGTAATAACTCTTGTATAACTTCTAACATCACCAATTTTCATGGTTCTTATCATAAAAAATCATCCTTTCGACATAAAAATAAAGCCGCTTCTTAAAAGAAAACAGCTCTCCATTTCATTAAATGGCAATGGGTGAAGTGTACCTTCAACCACCAAGTGTGTTAGCGGGACATAACAAACTTTCGGCAACTAATTCCTTTTTCAAAGCATAGGAATCCCTATTCCTCTTATCTTTGAATACCCAACTAGTCGCACCTCTGTATTAATCTATATCCATTATAAATTATTAGTGAAAGCGCTGTCAATGAAATTTCAGCCTTTTACACGAAATCATTTATTTCACCCCTGAAAGATATAAAATATCGACAATTTGAAACTTTTTCAAAAAAGTGACAAAAGAATTATAATGGGGTATAATAACTGTATAAAGGAAATAGGAGGACAATCATGAAAGAATTTGTAAAAGCAATGGATGGACTTCCATGGATCGTTAAAATTATTTTAGCGTTACCTGGGATTGATGGATTTGCATGGGGCATTTACCGTTTAGTAAAAGGTATTTCAAGCAATAATATGACTTTAATTATTGCAGGTATCGTGTGGATTTTAGTAGGTTGGGCAATTCTTTGGATTTTAGATCTTTTCACATTAATCACACAGAAAAACGTTACAATATTTGCTTAAAAAGAAAGCAACCTCATGGTGAAATAGTAAAGAGTTTGTAGACATTAAAAAAGTATTATGAATATAATCGCTCAATTCGATATTGGATTGGGCTTTTATATTTCAGTGAATAGGCTGTGCGTATTTCATTATAG
>JBAYCS010000007.1:0-10992 GCA_041668625.1 Acholeplasmataceae bacterium
CCATAATTGGTTTCAGTTGAGTAGATGTATGCCCAATAGAAGCCGGGATCGTTTGTTGTAATTAGATTTTTCTCAACATCGAACACACATTCAAGCTCGTAAATTTCGTCTTCATCTTCATCATAATATTCATAATAGATGGTTAGTTTATCTTCAGTCTGAGTAATTGTGAATTCAACTTCTGGATCAATAAAACCTTTTAGTAATTCAAAATAATCAGAAACCTTGACATAAGGGATATTTCCATTAACTGGAAAGAATAAATCAAGTGTGCCATCTTCTACGTCAAATTCTGTCGTTAAGTTATCAAAATTAACCGTTTTTGATTGACCAATTTCTACATCAGGTTCAGACCATAATGCACGAAGTGTTACATCTTGAGTTATTGGTTTTGAGAAGTCAAAAGGAATGTCTTGATCTTCTGCATACCAATATCTAAAGACTGCTTGTGAACGAGTTGGATTCTCTGGTTTTGTCGCTGTCTCATTTTCTATAACCTTGATTGGGTCAACAAGAGTACCTCCAACCGACTGAAAGACGATTGAGTATTCTGTCAATGTTGGTTCAATGGGATCAATGGGATCTTCGGGTTTGTCTTGACATCCGAATAATCCAGCAATTAGTAAGATAAATAAAAAGAAAGATAATAGTTTTTTCATCATTTACTCCTCAAATTTTTAGTTGTTGTTATTGGGTTAATTATAGCACAAATTCAAAGATATTAGAAGGTAAAAAACAGCAGATATATCGATGTAGAGTCTCATTTACCAGTGATATAAAAAAAAGAGCTTCCATTTGAAGCTCAGCGAGTTGATTTATGGTTGATGATTCGTTGGATGGCAGTCTACGAATATCAATTTAAATCGTCTGCTGTATTTTTGGGAGAAAAATACAATGCTAATTTTTTTATATCAGACCATGAAAAGGGGCTTGATACAATTTTATTATACATCAACATGAATAATAATTCACTTTATTTGCTTAAAATTTACATAAAAACGTTTCCATAAGTGAAACGACTAGAATTAGCATATAAATGGCTTTATAAAACATAATGTTATATAATAGTTTTGGAAATTAAGGAGGACCTACTATGGCAAAATTAGAGATTCATAACTTACATGTTGGTATCGAAGGGAAAGAAATATTAAAAGGGGTTGATCTTGTGGTCAATTCTGGTGAAGTACACGCAATTATGGGACCAAATGGCACTGGTAAATCAACACTAGCTAGTGCACTTATGGGCCATCCAAAATATCTAGTAACCGAAGGTGAAGCATTACTTGATGGTGTTAATTTACTCGATTTAGAAGTTGATGAACGGGCAAGAGCTGGTTTATTTTTAGCAATGCAATACCCAGCTGAAGTTCCAGGTGTGACAAATAGTGATTTTATGCGCCAAGCACTTCGTGCGACTTCTGGCAAAGAAGTTGGCTTATTTGAATTTGCATTAAAATATGAAAAAGTGGTTGAAGAACTAAAGATGCGTCCAGATCTAGCACATCGTTACTTAAACGAAGGTTTTAGTGGTGGAGAGCGCAAACGTAATGAAATACTCCAATTAAAAGTCATTCGTCCAAAGTTTGCGATTTTAGATGAAATTGACTCAGGATTAGACGTCGATGCTTTAAAGATTGTTGGTGAAAATGTTAGTAATCTTGTTGATGAGAATTTCGGTTGTATTTTAATCACTCACTATCAACGGATCTTAGATCATATTAAGCCAACAAATGTGCATATTATGATTGATGGAAAAATCGTTTTAAGTGGTGGACAAGAATTAATTGCAAAGATTGACAAGAATGGTTATGAATGGATCAAAGATGAACTTGGAATTGAATTTGCTGAAGGCGAAGAATAATGAGAGAGATTGTTATTGAAAAGCAAGCCATTCAAACGAAACTTCCAAAAGACTTCGTTTATGACAATCATACGTTGACCATTCCAAAAAATATAACATTTCAAGATCCGATTAAAATTACAATTTTAGATGATCACAATGAATCACTAAAGATTGTTGTGTCAGAGAATACCAGTATTAAAATCATTTTAGAAGTTCATAACGATACACTGGATGCAAGTGCTTATCATTTTGATTTACTTGCTAAAAAGAATAGTCATGTAAAATATCTGCTAGTTTCTGAATTGAAAAGTAAAAAAGGTTTAGTTGAACATTATTTTACTGCAGAACGTGATGCGAAACTTGATTTACTTGGTGGGTTTGTCAGTGATGTTCTAGATGCAAAAATGCATGTTGATTTAATTGGCGAAGGTTCAGAAGTTAAAATGCGTGCTGTTGCTGTTTCTTCAGATGAAAATAAGCAAAATATTGATGTGCTCATCATCCATAAAGCACCAAATACTATTGGAAATATGACAAACATTGGTATTGCAAATAAAAAAGGGAAAATCATCTTAAATGGTGTTGAAAAAATTGAGAAAGGTATGAAGAATGCGAATGCTTTCCAAACCTTAAAAGGTATTATCACATCCGATCAAGCAATTGTTGAAGTTAACCCGATATTACTCATTGATGAATATGATGTAAAAGCTGGTCATGGCGCAACGATTGGTAAGATTGAAGAAGACGTACTTTATTATTTAAGAAGTCGTGGGTTAAACCAGACTGAGGCTGAAAAATTAATTATCAATGGATTTTTAAAACCAGTCATTGATGAAATTGATGATGAACCTCTTAAAGAAAGATTCGTAAATCTCGTAAACTCAAGAATATGATGGATGTTAAAAAAATCCGATTGGATTTTCCAATTTATCAAACACAACCTAATCTTATCTTTTTTGACACTGCAGCTTCCTCATTAAAAGTGAAGCATGTGATTGAAAAGGTTGATCATTATTATCAAGCACTTGGTGTCAATGTCCACAGAGGTGCATATGATCTAGCGTATGAAGCAACTGCTCTTTATGAAAATGCTCGAAAGAATGTTGCAAGATTTATTCATGCAAAAGAAGAAGAGATTATCTTTACTAAAGGAACAACTTCAGCATTAAATTTAGTAGCTCATGCCTACACAAAGATTTTAAAACCAGGAGATGAAGTGATTACGAGTGAATTAGAGCACCATTCTTCATTGCTGCCTTGGATGATTGCGACTAAAAAAATAGGTGCTAAATTGATTTATATACCTCTTTCCAAAGAAGGTAGAATTACGGTTGATGGATTTAAGAAAGTATTATCAGATAGAACTAAGATTGTAGCGATAACACATGTGTCTAATGTCATGGGATACTTGACACCCATTGAAGAAATCACAAAACTCGCTCATGAAAAAGATGCTATCGTCATATTAGATGCTGCACAATCAGCTCCACATATGAAACTAGATGTTGATAAATTAGGTGTTGATTTCTTAGCATTTTCAGGGCATAAAATGTTTGGTCCATCAGGCGTTGGTGTACTGTTTGGAAAAGAAAAATTACTGAATTCTCTTGAACCTATGGAATATGGTGGAGAAATGGCTGATCAAGTCACAAAAGACTCAGTTACATTTAAGGATGCTCCGCTTCGTTTTGAGGCAGGAACTCCAGTGATTAGTGGAGCGATTGGACTATCGGCAGCGATTGATTATATTGAATCAGTTGGTTTTGATCAAATACACAATCATACCCATGAAATCCATCAATATTTATTATCGAAACTAAAAGCAGTAGAAGGTGTCACAATATATAACAAAACTGCGGATAATCCTGTCATTGCATTTAACATTGATGGAATTCATCCTCATGATATTGCAACGATGCTTGACAGCTCTAAAGTTAGTGTAAGAGCGGGTCATCATTGTGCACAACTGGTGAGTCAGTTTTTAGGAGTGCAATCGACACTTAGAGCTTCAATACATATCTATAATGACATTCATGATTGTGATGTTTTCATTCAAAGTGTCATTGCCGCAAGAGATTTTTTTAGACAATTTTAAGGAGATAATCATGAACATTGAACAACTATATCGTCAAGTTATCATGGATCACTATAAACGCCCTAAAAATAAAGGCTTAGTTCCTGATTCGAGTTATTTGATGATCCATTTAAATAATCCAAGTTGTGGAGATGAAATGACGATTCAAATGCATGTCAAAGACCACAAAATAGATGATATTAGACATCAAGGAACTGGATGCTCAATTTGTTGTTCAAGTGCAAGTGTCATGACAGAAACCTTAAAAGGTCAAGATATTGACCACGCTACAAAAATTATCAATGAGTTTTATGAACTTATCAAAGGATATCCGTTTAACCCAGAAATATTAAAAGGAGATGCCGTTGTTTATCAAGGTGTTTCACAATTCCCCGCTCGCATAAAATGTGCAACTTTAGCGTGGAAAGCAGTGGAACAAGGAATCAATAAAATAAAGGAGGAAGAACAACATGGATGATAACAAGAAGAAAATAGATGCCATTGTCGGTGAATATCAGTTTGGCTTCCACACAGAATCAAAACCTGTATTTGATACCGGAAAAGGGCTTAATGAAGATAAATTAAGAACAATATCAAGAATGAAGAATGAACCTGAATGGATGCTTGATTTCCGTTTAAAGAGTTATAAAAAATTCTTAGAATTAAAAAATCCTACATGGGGACCTGATTTATCATTTATTAATTTTGAAGATTTTACTTACTTTTTAAGAGCAAGCGATCGAGCAGAAACTAGTTGGGATGAAGTTCCTGTCGAAATTAAAGATACGTTTGAAAAACTTGGTATTCCTGAAGCAGAACGCAATTATCTAGCTGGTGTTTCTACTCAATTTGAGAGTGAAGTTGTATATCATAACACTATGAAAGAACTCGAAGATCTCGGTGTCATTTATGTTGATACTGATACAGCTCTTCGTGACCATCCTGAGTTAGTTAAAAAATACTTTGGTAAAATTATTCCTTATAGTGATAATAAATATGCAGCGCTTAATAGTGCTGTTTGGAGTGGTGGTTCATTTATTTACGTTCCGAAAGGTGTGAAAGTTGAAAAACCATTACAATCATATTTTAGAATCAATTCTGATCAAATGGGTCAATTTGAAAGAACCTTAATTATTGTTGATGAAGGCGCGTCTGTAAACTATGTTGAAGGATGTACAGCTCCTGTATATTCTAGAGACTCATTACATGCTGCTATTGTGGAAATCATTGTTGAAAAAGATGCGACTTGTCGTTACACAACGATTCAAAACTGGTCAACGAATGTGATTAATCTTGTAACTAAACGCGCATTTGTCTATGAGAATGGTCATATGGAATGGATTGATGGTAACATCGGTAGTAGCGTCAATATGAAATATCCTTCGTGTGTACTTCTTGGTGAACGCGCTAAAGGTACGACAATTTCGATTGCCTTCGCTGGAAAGAATCAAATTCAAGATGCTGGGGCAAAAATGATTCACGTCGCACCTAACACAACATCGACTATCATTTCTAAATCAATTAGCCGTGGTGGTGGTTCGGTAAATTATCGTGGTAAAGTTGATTTTGGTAAAAATGCAAAAGGTGCAAAAGCGCACGTTGAATGTGACACCATCATTTTAGATGATTATTCATTTAGTGACACAATTCCAACAAATATTGTGAGAAACAGTGACGTTTTCTTAGAACATGAAGCCACCGTTTCTAAAATCAGTGAAGAACAACTTTTCTATTTGATGAGTCGCGGATTAACTGAAGAAGAAGCAACTGAAATGATTGTCATGGGATTCATTGAGCCATTCGCAAAAGAACTTCCAATGGAATATGCGATTGAACTCAATCAGTTAATTAAACTTGAAATGGAAGGCTCAATTGGTTAATTTAAGCTAAAAAATAAAGATATGGTAGCCCATATCTTTTTTATTTAAGTAAAATAGCGTAAAATAGCAATAAGGTGATGCCATGAGAAAATTTTTGACATTCTGTTTACTATTTATTTCAATATTTACACTTACAAGTTGTGAAGGAATTAAAACGTATCAAGACTTAGAACAAGAATTCAATTCACATCTTGAATATTACGAAGAAAACTACCAATCTAAAATTGATTATTATAACACGCTCTCAACGAGAACGATTTTAAGTGTTGTTAAAATAGAAAAAACGAATTATTTACCATTTTCAAGTTCTACTGGATCAGGTGTTATTTTTACACAAGATGATTCTCATTTTTACATCTTGACCAATCATCATGTCACCTATTCTGAAAATGCAGAACGGACCACTTATGCAGTATATGATTATCAAGGGAATAAATATTTAGCAACACTTGTTGTAAGTGATGCTTCTTATGATCTCTCAATATTAAAAATTTCAAAAGGAACACTTGTTCTTGAAAATATGCATTTTTCACCAGAAAATCCTAAAATAGGCGATAGAACAGCCATACTTGGATATCCTGTTGAACAAGCAAACGCCATTACACTTGGAAATGTCTTATCTTATCAGAATGTAAATATTAATGATCCTATTTCTGAGCTTATTCATGTTGATTTTGAAGTCATCGTCTCTAATACTCCTGTTAAACCAGGTAGCAGTGGAAGTGTTGTTGTAAATGAAGAATTTCAACTCATTGGGATCTTATACGCAGGTAACTTTAGTGAATCACAAGAATTTTCCACATTTTCATTTTCAATACCTGTTGAAAGTGTTATTGAATTTTTAATTGAAAATGATTTTTCATATGAGGGAGAATCCTCATGAAAAAATCTATCTTAATTATCGCTATCTTTTTATTCTTTTTAAGTGGCTGTGGCATGTATATTGGTGAGGAAAAGAGTGAAGATTTTAAAACACTTTCATATCAATATGATGCATATCTTGACTATGATATCTCAGAAGAAAAAGAATTTTTTGAGCTGATTAATCAAACCATGATTGAAATTATGCCATCAGTTGTAAAAGTTGAAGCTCGAATCTTTTCTAACTTGAATATTTTACTTGAAACCAGAATTTCTTCTGGTGTCATTTATAATCAAAAACTAGATGAATATTTTATATTGATTGACCAAAATCAAACAAAAATTTTACCAGGTCAAAAAATTGAATTTAGAGTTATTGACTACATGAATAACACCCATATGGCTAAACATCTTTATAGTGATCAAACTGAACCTTTAACTATTATTTCAATCACGTCTAAGTATTATCATTTAAAAACAATCGATATTTCATCACATTTGCCAAAAGTTGGCGAACCTGTTTTATTGCTAGGGAATCATTTTAGCATTCAAAATGCGACTTCAATGGGACTCATTACAGCATATCGTGCAGACTTAAAAAGAATGTATACTTCAATCCCTTCAGATACGCTTAGTCATGGTGGAGCGATTATTAACAATCAGCTCAATTTAGTGGGTATTCAAATTGAGCTAGATGATAATCAAAGTATTTTTATCACAACAGATGCCATATTAACTGTGATTAACTACTTTGAAATGTCAGGACAGGAGTGATATCGTGAAACGATTTTTATTCATAAAAAGTGTCGATGATATGACTGACATTCAATCTGAACTTGATGCTTTGTTTACTTCGCTAGTGCATGTCACTCATATCAATCATGATGCGCATTCGATTTTATACATCTATGAGGGCGAATATGAACTAAACTTTGAAGAAGTTATTTTAAACATGCTGTCAGATACACTTTACGACTTAACACTCTACCAATCTTACCAATTTGAACATATCGATAACTTAATGCTACACTTTGAATTTATCAAAGAAAATATCGAACTAGTGCCTAAGAAAAATGGACCATACATCAACAATCAAAAAATCTTAAAAGCAATTATTCATCTTCCAAAACAACTTTTAAGAGATAATTTTATGAGAAAATATTCGAAAGATAATATGATGCTAGATACTCTCAAGAGTTATTTTGAAAATGATCAAAATATGTCGAAAGCCGCGAAAGAACTTTATATTCATCGAAACACTTTAATTCAAAGACTTGATAAATTTATGCAAGAAACTGGTTTTGATGTTAGAAAATTCCAAGATGCGGTCTTAATTTACCAACTTATTCCATAAAATATGTGCACACTGCACATTTTTTTATATGAAAACACTTGTTATAATAAGACTATCAAGTAAAAGGAGAAAATACATGGCTACTTTAAAACTAAGTAACATTAACAAGATTTACCCTAATGGTGTTCAAGCCGTTTTTGACTTTAATTTAGAAATTAGAGATAAAGAATTTATTGTTTTCGTTGGCCCATCAGGTTGTGGTAAATCAACGACATTAAGAATGATTGCTGGATTAGAAGAAATTTCATCAGGTGAACTATTTATTGATGAAGAAATGGTCAATGATAAAGCACCTAAAGATCGTAATATCGCGATGGTATTCCAATCATATGCCTTATATCCTCATATGACCGTTTATGATAACATGGCGTTTGGATTAAAATTAAGAAAGATGCCAAAAGACATTATTGAAGAAAAAGTTAATGCTGCTGCTGAAATTTTAGGATTGACTCCTTACTTAAAGCGTAAACCAAAAGCATTGTCTGGTGGGCAACGTCAAAGAGTAGCTTTAGGGCGTGCGATTGTACGTAATGCAAAAGTTTTCTTAATGGATGAACCATTATCAAACCTTGATGCGAAATTACGTGTTCAAATGAGAGGCGAGCTCATTAAACTTCATAATAAGATTGAAACTACAACGATCTATGTTACCCATGACCAAATTGAAGCGATGACAATGGCTTCTAGAATTGTCGTTATGAAAGATGGTTATATTATGCAAGTTGGTGCACCAAAAGAAATTTATGATTTCCCAGCAAATATGTTCGTCGCTGGTTTTATTGGAACTCCTCCAATGAACTTTATCCGTGGTAAAGTTGACAAAAATAAAACGTTTGTTACTGGCGATTATCAAATCTTATTACCAGATGACAAATTTGAAATTATCAAGCAACATGGATTTGTTGACAAAGAGATCGTTTTAGGTATTAGACCAGAAGATATTCACGATGATCAAGTGGTTAAAGAGACTTATCCAGGTGCAGTATTAGATATTACGGTTGATGTTGCTGAACTAGTAGGTTATGTGACTAACTGTTATATGGACATCAATGGTTCACATTGTTGTGCATCAATTGATGCAAGAGCTGGTATTAAGATTGGTGATAAGATGAGATTAGCCTTTGATATGCATAAATCACATTTCTTCGATCCAGAATCGGAACTAGTTTTGAAACTTAAAGACTAAAAGCCTTCGGGCTTTTTTTTTGGAGAAAATCATGATCGAATATATTAAACATGAACATCATAATACCCATATTTATCAAAGTGATAAAATTGATATAGTATCAGAATCAGCATTTTCTGTGATAAAAAAGCTGTGTCTAGATCACCTTGTGACATATGAAGGATATGTAAAAGCGATACAAGTTAAATATCAAAAAAAACAGTTGATTCCCTTAGTACTTTCTGATGAAATATCATTAATCCCACTTTTGCGTGTGAGAGATTATGAGAACATCTGGGTTAACAGTGTAGAGATAAAGGCGTTGAAGGTGAAAAAAAGTGGATTTAGTATAACCTTTATGAGTGGAAACACACTCGAAGTTTCTAAAAGTATCACAGGATTCAAAAATGCATTAAAATTAGCGAATATGATAAAAAACGAAAAAGTAAAACACTTTCATTCTTAATCTTATAGAAAATGATATCTATTGATGATATAATGATTACGGCTTTAAGCAATATTAAAATTCCATCTTAAAGGAGGATTTAATCATGCCAAAACAAACGATTCGTGATCTTGAATTAAAAGGAAAGAAAGTCTTAATTCGTGTAGACTTTAATGTGCCCTTAAAAGAAGGTGTCATCACAGATGAAAACCGGATAGTTGAAGCACTGCCAACGATTGAGTATGTATTAGAAAAAGGTGGTAGAGCTATCATATTCTCACATCTTGGTAGAGTTAAGGATGAAAGTGATAAAGCAAAAAACAGCCTTTCTGTGGTTGCTAAAAGACTTGAAGAACATTTAAAAAAACCCGTTGTATTTATTCCTGAAACAAGAGGAAAAGCTTTAGAAGAAGCAATTAATAATCTACAAAATGGTGAAGTTCTCATGTTTGAAAACACACGTTTTGAAGATTTAGATGGTAAAAAAGAAAGTAAGAATGATCCTGAACTTGGACGCTATTGGGCATCACTAGGCGATGTATTTGTCAATGATGCATTTGGAACTGCTCATCGTGATGCAGCATCTAATGTTGGAATAGCATCTAACATCAAACATACAGTTGCAGGCTTCTTATTAGAAAAAGAAATTAAGTTTATCGGTGGAACTTTGGAATCACCAGAACGTCCATTTATCGCAATTTTAGGTGGGGCAAAAGTATCTGATAAAATCGAAGTGATAAAAAACTTGTTAAACGTTGCTGATTATGTGCTAATTGGTGGCGGTATGATCTTTACATTCTATAAAGCTATGGGGTTAGAGATTGGTAAGAGCTTACTTGAAGCTGATAAAGTTGAACTAGCAAAAGAATTATTAGAAATCGGTAAAGATAAAATAATACTAGGCGATGATGTTATCACGGGTAAAGCTTTTGATGCTGAAACTGAAAAGAATGTAAGAAGCATTGAAGAAATCCCAACAGATGAACTTGGCATGGATATTGGACCAAGAACCATTCAACTTTTTGAATCTTACATCCAATCAGCACGTACGGTTGTATGGAACGGACCACTAGGAGTGTTTGAATTCCCAAGATTTGCTGAAGGCACTAGAAGTATTGCTCAAGCAATTGCTGATATTAAAGAAACTTCTACAACCATTATTGGTGGTGGAGATTCAGCAGCAGCAGTTATTCAATTTGGTTTAAAAGATGGATTCTCGCACATTTCAACCGGTGGTGGAGCATCACTAGAATATTTAGAAGGCAAAATACTTCCAGGCATCGCGTGTGTGGATGATAAATAATGAATATCGGTGAGAAGTTAAGAAATCTACGTTTGGGTCAAAAATTGACACAAGCAGAGCTCGCCAA
>JBAYCS010000008.1:0-10886 GCA_041668625.1 Acholeplasmataceae bacterium
AAACTTTTTTCATTACAAAAAGGAAAGACTCTATGATAAAGATTTACCAATCCATAGAATTGAGCATTCCTTAGTTAGCTATATTTTGGAAACGGGAAACGAAGTTATTGAATCAACCCACGCATTGAAGTGGCAAAAAAATATCATTACTGATCATGACTTTAATGAAGAAGTTGGCTTTGTTTATGGATTTCCACTTTCATATGGCGGTGTATTTGTCATTTATTTTGAAAATGAGTTTAATGATCCAGGTCAATTTTATGATTTATTAAAGCTAGTTAGTGCGATTCTAGATGGTCATTTTAAAGAAGAGAAAAGGCTTGAAGAAGCTAAAAGAGACCGTAGGTACTACCAAAGAGCATTTAATAGTCCCATTTTTTATTACCGTGAATTAACTCAAACCAAATCAACATATAACGACCAAGCGATGGATTTATTTCAAGTTGAGAAACATCATCACATTGAACTGTTTTTAAAAGACATGAGTTATGAACATATCCATCTTTATAAAGATGCCATATCAAGTTTGTTCAGTCATGTAGGTGAAATTAAAGAGATCAGTTATAAACATCAAGAAAAATACATTTATGAGAAAATGTATAGTTTGAAAAAAGGAGATGAAGTCATTATTATGAGCACATTTAATGATCAAACTGAAAACATTAAGGCGACTTCTGACTTAATCGAAAAAGCAACACTTGATCAAGCTTCAGGTCTCTCGAATATGAATGCTTTGACTTCTGAGTTGGATGAACTTATCAAGGACAAAGCAAGTTTTATCTTAATTGAATTAGAGTACGACTTAAAGCAAATATATGGAAGCGAAAAGATGGCACAGTATTTCCGTGAATTTGGACAACAAACAAAGAAATTTTTTGATGATGGTAGAACATATCGAACCGACTATCGTCAACTTTTAGTCGTTATCCCAAGTAATGATATTAGAACGGTAACTAAAGTCATTAAAGATTACTTAAAGTTTCTAGAAAATTATGAATCCAGTATTCTTAAATACGAAAAATTTAAAGTCAATATGGGTGTCTTGAGATATCCTGTCGTAACGACTGAAAAAGATTTACAAAAGTTACTAAGATTTTTAAATATTGCACTCGATAAAGCAAAAAGAGATCGAGAAGAAGAATTTGTATTCTTCGTCTTCAGTGATTATGAAGATGAGCTCTTTGAGCAACACGTTATAGATCAACTTAATGTTGCGATTGAAACAAAATCACTTGGATTAATCTTTAATCAACTCACAGATATTAAGAAAAACAGAGTTTGGCAATATGAAAGTGAATTAGTGATTCCTAATCTGTCAGTAGATGGGAAGTATTTGATTGCGATTGCGAAAAAACGGAACCGACTTGTTGATCTTGAACGATATCATATAGAAAGAGTATGTCAATTTTTAAGTGAACTTGAAAAAGAAACGGACCGCTTAATTAAAGTCACAATTCCCATTTCGAAAGAAACTTTTTTAGATCCAACCTTTAACCCGTATATATTAGGGATATTTAAGGTTTACGGTATACCGGTAGAATTTGTTCGCTTGAAATGTGATATGGAACTTAGACCTAATCATTATGCTCCACAAATTCAAGAACTTATCGATCATGCCATTGCCTTAGATACAACGTCTTTAGAGATGGCACTCAATTATCCATTTCATGCACTGCACTTAGATCTTAAGAAAGATTCTGATAAGTGGCAAAACTATGTTGTCAAAGTTAAAGAACTTTTAGAAACATACCAAATGGCACTTGTCATTAGAAATGTGAAGTCTAAGGAACAAAAAGAAGCATTGGATCATTTAGGTGTTCAATATATTGAAGGATCTATTTATAAAGAAATAAGCGACCTTTCACTTATCCAAAAAATTAAGGAGAGCTTATGAGTTTAGAAAATTTAAGAGCACATGTGAAAGGAATTGAAAAAGATGAAAAGAATAGTCATGGGTATCGTGCACATGCATCTTTTTTGATGCTAGAACATGTGGATTTGATGATTGAACGCTATTTAAGCGAAAAGCAACATGAACGTGGTGCTATATTGCTTGATGTTTTTGGACTTTTACAAGGTTTTTTTGTCGCAATCGATGCTTTATATGATTTATCGATTGGACTTACGAGATATAAATACCCAATTAACATTAATCAAAATAAAACACTTCATGAACTAAAGTATATTAGAAATGATATTGTTGGGCATCCAACACACAGAACCTATCCTAATGGCGGTATGGGTTTTTCAGTATTAGATACAAGTAATTTATCAAAAGAAAAAATGACTTATAAGACCTATATATATGAAAAAAACACACTAAGAGTAGAGACGAAAGATGTTTATTTTGAACCACTGATTATTCAGTATAAGAAAGAAAAAGTCATTGTCTTAAATGATATCGAACGTTATCTTAAACACGATCAAGCAACCACAGATATTCCAGAATTACTCGCAGTGTTTCATGAAACTCTTAATGTTGAATCTTTGCAGTATATCATCGAGTTGTTTAAAGAAACCTATGATGCAGATGAATCTTCATCACACAGGTTTTTATGGCGAGCAAATTTACTTTTAAAACTTTTGTCGTGGGATGAAGAGGATGAAGATTTAAAAGAGATTTTACTTTATATGATCCGTTTTCAAGTAGCTAAACTTTATGATATTGCACTTGATATGGAAAATAGACGACAAAAATCATTATATACACCGATTCCTAAGCTTTTACAGGGGTTCTATAAATTTGTTAGAAAACATGAGAAAATCATATATCCTTTGATGAAGAATTTAAACGATGCTGGACATCCGCTTCATCATTCTGATTTAGAAGGGATAATGTCAATGAATCCGAGTCAAGATGCATATAAATTATTACAATTCTTTAAAGTTCAAAAGGATCCTGATCGTCGATTTTTAATTGGTTCAATTTTAAGAGCCTATCGACCTAAATCATAGAATGTATGCTATAATAAATCTTGAGGTGAAAAACCATGGCTTGGAGTAATGAAACTTACCTAATTGGTGAAAAAGTAAAAGTAGAAAATGAAAAAGGATTTGGTGTAATTACACGTATTGATAAAGAGCGCGGACTTGTTTATGTGCTTTTCAAACGGATGCGTGAAGAAGCTTATCCATATCCAGAAGCAATCGAACAAGGGATTTTAAAACCTGAGGTTCAGAAGAAATAACACATTTTTGTGTTCTTTTTTTATGAAAATGTGGACTCGATTTAAACGTTTTTGGATTCAGTTTTTTATCATGGTTTGGGAAGTCATCAAATCGATGAAATCAATCCGTGGACTGATTTCACTTTTCATTTCATATATGATATTTCAAGGATGGGCAGTCCTTTTTGTCATCTTTGGGGATGCATGGATGAAGGGTATTGGTGCAGCAGTGATTACATTTTGGTTTGGTCCGGGAACACCAACGATACCCATTATTTTGATTGTAGCTTTATTTATCCAACGTTATTTACTACTTGATTCATCAAATCAAATCCACTTAAAAGAAAAGTGGATCGAACTTAATTTACAGTATGGAAAGAAAAATAAGAATTTTGAAGGAGCGTTTACAATGATATATGAACCTTTCGAATTAAAGAATTTAAAACTTAAAAATCGCATTGTCATGCCACCTATGTGTATGTATAGTGCTGATACTGATGGTTATGCAAATGATTTTCATATAGCACATTATGCAGCAAGAGCCATTGGTGGTGTGGGATTAATTATTCAAGAAGCAACAGCCATAGACCCTGATGGAAGAATTTCAATTAATGATTTAGGGATTTGGGATGATTCACATATCCCAGGATTGAAAAGAATTGCAGATGCAATTCATCAAAATGGATCAGTTGCAGGTATTCAAATTAATCATGCAGGTCGTAAAGCAAAAGTTGAACATCCAGTGGGACCATCATCCATCACTTATGGTGGGGATTATTTACCACCAAGAGAGATGACTATAGAAGATATTAAAAAAACAGTTCACGATTTCAAATGTGCAGCAAGAAGAGCACATTTAGCGAATTATGATATGTTAGAGTTGCATGCTGCTCATGGCTATTTAATGTTTCAATTTATGTCACCTATTTCAAATCATCGAACTGATCGATATAAAGATGGTTTAGTGTATTTAAAAGAAGTTGTTGAAGCAGTTCGATCAGAATGGCCTAAAGAAAAAGCACTATGTATCAGAATCAGTGCTTACGAATATGTCAAAGAAGGTGTCACACCTGAAATGATGGCAGATGCTATCAATCAAGTGAAAGATTTAGGTGTTGATTTGATTGATGTGAGTTCTGGTGGTAATCTTTTAGTTAAAATTAATGCCTACCCAGGCTATCAATTACATTTAGCTAAAACAATCAAAGAATTAACAGGTCTTCCAGTGATTGGTGGTGGGCTAATTACAACTTTAGAATTAGCATCTTATGCAGTTGCATCAAATCAAGCAGATCTTATTTATTTAGGACGAGTTTTACTCAGAGATCCATATATGATGATTAACCAAGCAAAAGACTTTGGAATCGAGTTAGATTATCCAAAACCATACCTTCGCGGTAAGAAATAAAAGACTAATTCATGAAGTCTTTCTTTCGTGAATGACTTTGTGCTAAAATAAGTTTGACATCTTTGTCAATGAGGTTAATATGAAATATATTGCACATCGGGGATACTCTAGCAAAGCTCCTGAAAATACGGTTCCATCTTTTACACTCGCTGGCGAAAAACAGCGTTTTTATGGGATAGAATGTGATTTATATACGACAAAAGATGGTAAATTCGTTATTTTCCACGATGAAAATTTAAAGCGTATGACTGGTCATGACGGTTCAATCATGGATTACACGTTAGATGAAGTCATGTCATTGAATATTATTAAAGGGTCAAAAATTAAACAACACCCCAACTTAAAAATTCCAACGTTTGAAGAATATATCGATATTTGTACCTATTATGATAAAACGGCTGTCATTGAGATTAAAAAGATACATGACATTACACAATTGACTGATTTAGTCGAAATTATTGATAATCATCCTGGTTTAAATGCCATTGTCATTTCATTTAACATTAACTATCTAAAATACATCAGAGCTATTTCTAGTTGTGAGCTTCAGCTTCTAACTGAAACGATTGATGATGAAATTATTTATGAGTGTCGTGTTAACCAACTTGATTTATCGATGCCCAAAGAGATGATTCAAAAGGACCTCGTCAAAAGATTAAAAAACGAGGGATTTAAGATTGGAACATTTACAGTTGACGATTCTAAAATGGCGATTGAATTTGAAAAGTTAAACATTGATTATCTCACAACAAATAAACTTTAAAAGGAGAATTTTATGAAAATTTCTGTTGGTGGAATGATTGCTTCCGGGAAATCATCCTTAGTGAATCGCCTAGGTAAAGCATTAGATTTACCTGTAATGGAAGAGTTCGAAAAAAATGATGAGGTTTTTAATACGCTTCTTGGTTGGCTTTATGAACAAAAAGAAAATGTCGAAATGCTTTTACAAATATATTTCATTCATAATCACTGGTTGAATCAACAAAAGTATCAAGGGAATTTTATCGTGGATCGAGATTTAGTTGAGCATTGGTTATTTGCTCAGCATAATTTGAAACATATGCCAACGATTATGAATATGTATAACGGTGTCTTTCATGCTTATATGAATCAAATCGAAAAACCACATTTATACATTATATTAAGTGTCGATTGGGAGCATTTTAAAGCGCGTGTTATGGCACGAGGTAGAGAACAAGAAATCGATAATTTTGATCAAAATGAAGCTTATTTTAGAAGTCTACTCTCAGATTACGTGACAAAAATTAAAGCACAATGTTCAGTTTATGATATTCCATATGTGGTCATAGAGACCTCACAAATGACTGAAGATGAAGTTTTCGAAGCCGCTTTAGCTTCAATCAAAAATATTTAATGAATCGAAGGGATGAAAGTTTCATTCCTTTTTATTTAAGCGTTATTAAAATGACATGAAACATATGTCGTGATATACTATTAGTATAAAAAAAGGAGTATTCAATATGGCACACATTTTAATGAGTCGAGGTATTTTAGCTGATCCTAGCATTGTCCCTCACGTTTCACCATTTATAAAAGAAAATATGAAGGTTTGTTTTTTGGCACTTTCTTTTTTCAATGAGCAATTTAAAGATCAAAAGACATATGAAGAATTTTATTCACCAGGGGGTGAATATTATGAAAAGATGGTTCTCCAGTTTTCAATTTACGGTATTAAGCCAGAGCAAATATCATGGATTTTGGATCAAAAGGATAGCCACGATTCAGCTGTTAAAAAAATTAAAGAAGCTGATATTTTGTATTTTCCAGGTGGTGCACCTGACCTTTTTATGGGGCGAATTAAAGCACTTGGACTAAAAGAGGTCATTGAGGCGCATCAAGGTCATTTTATTGGATCTTCGGCAGGTACTATGATTCAATTTAAAGATTATTACATTTCAAAAGATATCGATTATAAACGATTTACTTATGAAGAAGGACTGGACTTATTATCAGGATTTTTTGTTGAGACACATTACCGAAGAAGAGTTCAACAAAAAAAGGGGATGAAGAAAGTATTTCGAGCATACAAAGAACCAATTTTTGGATTACCAGATGATGGTTTAATTATCGTTAGTCAAGACCAAATTGAACTCATTGATCCAGCTAGCATTATTTACGGAAATAAAGGGATTTATAACAGAAAGTAGGGATTTTTATGGGAGATAAATATTATCGAGAATGGCAAAAACGCAAAAAAGTAAAACGTTCACCCGTATACCGCATAGGTATGATCATATTGGGTATTTTAATACTTGCTGTTAGTTTCTATATACGTTCTCAAGATGAAGATGAAGATATCATTTATAGCTCATCTCAAAATGCACAAGGCTTTTATTATTATTCATTGGTTGCAGAAAACACATATTATGCACCACTTAATGGACTTGAAGGTGATGCATTAAAAGAAGCAATGCATACACTTTTAAATACCAATTTTGAACCTACATCATATGGCGATGCCCGTGAGTACTTAGAAGATGCAGATCGAAGCTTAGATGATCCAACAAAAGTATGGAATATATATGATGGAGTTTTAGCTCCTAGTGAATGGGATGCTGTATCTTGGCACCGTGAACATGTATGGCCAAATTCTAGACTTGGATTAGAGCGAGTAGATAACATTGATATATCAATTGCAAGTGATCTTCATAATTTAAGAGCTGTAACACCCTCAGTTAATTCAAGAAGAGGTGATCGCTTTTTCTCTGATGGCAGCGGAGAAGCGCAAATTACGGATGATGGTGGCTTTTATCCAGGTGACGAACATAAAGGTGATGTTGCAAGAATTATCTTTTATATGGTCGTTATGTACGAAGAATTAGAACTTCGTGATGACAATCTAGATGACCTTGATGCTTATACACCTGAAGGTGCTATCATGGGAATTTTAACGACACTTCTTGAGTGGCATAAAGAAGATCCGGTCAGTGATTTTGAAAGAGCACGTAATCAAAGCATTTATGAAGCGCAGAATAATCGAAATCCATTTATTGATAAACCAGAATATGCCCATCTTATCTTTGAAGAAAAGACGATTGAAGATTTAAAACCTGTGGCTACTTTATCATTATGGATTGAAAAATGGAGTGACATGATTCATGAGTAATCAATATGTCCTAAATCCGGGCAAATATTTTTTGGGTGATCCAAGTATTGTGATCCAAAAAAAGGGGATTGCTACCAAGTTTATCAATCAAATGTGGGATAAAGTCTATGAAGATAGCATCAGATTTAAAAAAGTCATGATAGATAATGTTAATATTTATCTAATGAAATCTATGGCCGGAGATGGAATGTTTGAAGGGATTGGTACAGATTCTGGAGTCATATGTATCATCTGTTTCAATGACATGCAAAATGAACTATTATTTCATATACCTAAAGTAGAAAAAGGATTTAAATGGTTAATCTTAGATACTCAAGTAAGCGTATTTGAAGAAAATGGTGTTCTTAAGTTTCAAAATGGATTAGAAATTAATACGAACCAATAAAAAAGACCAAAATTTTGGTCTTTTATTTTTGATTGAGTATCAAAAGAGAAGAATGATATATCAAGTCAAGCAATTCAGTTTTTTCAATTTTAATCATATTTGTACAATATTGATAAAGTAAACCACTCATTAAAGCCTCAATCACGTTTTTTTGATAAGGTGTTGTTACGAATGGTTTGATTATATTTTCATGAAGCCCTTTTTGAAAAATCTCAGTAAAACGTTCTTGAATTCTTTCTTGTATGTGATGAGATTTTCTTTCAATTACACCTGTGGGGTCATACAGTGTTTGCTCATTTTTTAAAATGGCATCCATGATTTCTTTCGCATCAAGCAATACAGTTAAAATTAGTTCAATTTGTTCCTTAAATTGTTTTTCAAAGGTCTTCTCACTTAAAGGCTTCAATAGTATCGTCTCATAATGATTAAGAAGTAGATCATAAGTATTTGAAATCAAACTTTCTTTATTTTCAAAATACTCATAGAGTGTACTTTTACCAATCTCAGCCTCTAAGGCGATTTGAGCAATTGATAGCTTATCAAGTCTATCTCCTTTTTTGATATGAGATATGATCACATCGATAATTCTGTCTTTAGTTTGCATCATGGTTAGCTTCCTCTATCTTAATTTTTTTACGGTTAATTGAGGCATATAAAACAGGAATGATGTAAAGGGTTAAAATGGTTGCATAAATGAGTCCACCAATCGCGGTAATCGCCATCGGTTGTAATAATTCAGATCCCTCACCAAATCCTAAAGCTAATGTTAATAAAGCTAAGATTGTCGTTAATGCAGTCATTAAAATCGGACGTAATCTAGTTTGACCAGCTTGAATGATCGCTTCTTTGACTTGCATGCCATTTTCTCTGAGTTTATTAATATAATCGATAAGAACAATCCCGTTATTAACGACAATTCCTATTAAGATGATGAGACCCATAATGGATACTAAACTTAAATAAGAATTCGTAATCAAAAGGGCAATTAAACCTCCAGTAAAGGCTAATGGAATTGTCCCAAGAATAATAAGTGGATAGATTAAGGATTGGAACTGAATCGCCATAATCATGTAGACAAGAAGTACTGCAACGATAGCAGCTAAAGCTAGGTCAGAAACAGCATCCATGATTTCCTCATTTTCACCTTCGAAGGTGACATAATAGCCAGATCCATAAGATTCAAACAGTGAACTATCTAAGTATGCGTTAATGGCATCAGTCACTTTATCACTGACAATTGTCACATTTAAGTCTTGATCAATTTGAGCAGTGACGTTGACATACCGGTTATTACCATCTGTTTGGATGGTTTGAAAACCAGTGATGCGTTCAATTGATGTAATGCTTGATTCATCATCTGTAAATAATGGAGCTAAGATTAAAGATGTTAACGTAGGATTTTCTGACATCGGATTTGGATCCATAATGATTTCATTATCTTGAATTCTTAAGAAAGGATTTACAATAAATTTTAAAGGTGTTCCAGGAACGTATGTTGGTAAAAATGCATTAATGACATAGATCGATTGATTTGAAGAAACTACATATTGATCAATCAATAAGCGTGTTTGATCATCAAATAACATCATACCAGATAGAAAATTTTTATAGTCGCCAAAGATATCAAAACTAATCCCTTGGTTTAATGAATCTGTTGGAATTTCAAGGGTATAATCCACGCCTTCAATTGTGACAGTGACTTGTCTTGTTGAACCAAGTTGATCAAGATTTTGATACAAGTAACTTATGTTATCCATCACATCTTGATTGGTTAATTGATAAAGCATTGCTTGATCTTGATTAATCGTAATTTTAACATTTTCAGATCCAACTGAAATACCATTATCAGCTTTAATAACACCTTCAGTATCCTCCAAGATCGATGTAATATCATTGGAAATCTTTTCAAGTGTGAGCAAATCATAACCGGCCACTTTGATATTAATACCACTAACTCCTGTAAGTCCTGCTGTACTATTTTGTGCAGCAACACTATATTCAAAGATATGATCAGATGATATGACTTCATTTTCATTGATGAAATCATCAATCAGCGCTTTTAAAATCACTTCATTTTCGGTTGTGGAATCTTTTCTGTTATCTTTTAGATTAATGGTGATACTGATGTTGCCTTGTGCACCACCACCCATGGCCATCATCGGACCAAAACCGAATCCTGATTGACTCGAAATGGATGCAGAAACCGTTTCAACATCTTCAACCTGAAGAATCTCTTCGCTTAATAGATCTGCAAATAAAGCTTTATCAGCAAACATAACATCTGAAGTCGTTTCAATTGAAACTGTGATGGCTCCTTCATCAGATTCAGGAAGTAAGATAAATCCTTTTTGATAGACTAGAATAAATGATCCGAAAAGCATGAATAGAACGATTAAAATAGAAAGAATTTTATGATGCATTGCAAAACCAATGGATTTTTCATAACTTTCTTTAGCCTTATTTAAGAATTTAGAGGGTTTCTTTTGTTCTTTCACATTTAACATACGGGATGCCATAGAAGGAACAACAGTAAGCGCAATAATTAAGCTTGCTCCAAGTGAAAATGCAATCGTTAGTGCCATACTTAAAAAGATTTCAGCCACTAAGCCTTGCACAAATATAATAGGTAAGAACACAGCAACCGTTGTAAGAGTAGAAGCAGTGATAGCTCCAGCAACTTGTTTAGCACCTTCAACTGCAGCCTCGGTTTTTGATTTTCCTTCATGAATCATTCGATAAATATTTTCGATGACGACAATGGAGTTATCAACAAGCATCCCAATACCTAATGCCAATCCT
>JBAYCS010000009.1:0-10752 GCA_041668625.1 Acholeplasmataceae bacterium
CAGCTTTCAGGATTTCAGCACGCTTTTCACCTTCAGCAATCAAAATGGTTTGACGTTTTTCACGTTCAGCACGCATTTGTTTTTCCATCGAATCACGAATATCTTTTGGTGGAACGATGTTTTTAACTTCGACACGGTTAACTTTAATTCCCCATGGGTCAGTTGCTTCATCAAGCGTTAAACGCATCTTTGTATTAATTAGATCACGAGATGTTAAGGTTTCATCTAGGTCAAGATCACCGATGATATTACGAAGAGTAGTCGCTGAAATATTTTCAATCGCACTCATTGGATCTTCAACACCATAAGTATAAGCTTTAGGATCAGTGATTTGGAAGAAGACAACGGTATCAATTTGCATTGTGACATTGTCACGTGTAATCACAGGTTGTGGTTCAAAATCTTTCACTTGTTCCTTTAAGGAAACAGAACTTGCAACACGATCAAGAATTGGGACTAGAAAGTGAATACCAACGCCCCAAGTGGTATGATAACCACCAAGTCTTTCAATAACAACTTTTTTCGTTTGTGTGACTAAACGAAAGCTAGCTGCAATCACTGCAAGAATCACAACGGCAACGATAATCAAAGTGATTTCGAGTGCCCCAAAAGCAATGGGATTAATCATTAATTCAAAAAATTTCATCATATATCTCCTTTTTTATTATTAATCTATTTTTTCGACGACAAGTTTGACGCCTTCAACATCTAAAACACGGATATGGTCATCAACATTGATGGTTTGATTACTAATTGCTGACCAAGTTTGATTTTTAACTTTAACGTGTCCAATCTCATTGATCACAATCTTTTCAATACAAGTTCCTACAGAGCCAATGATCGCATCAACATTCGTTTTTATCTCGTTGGTTTTAAAGTATTTGATAGCAATCGGTCTCGTAATCACAAGAAGTAGGATTGCTAAAACAACGAAGACAAGAATTTGAACCAGTGGACCTACACCTAATAGTGCAAGTATGAAACTTGGAATTGCAGCAATCGAAAACCAAATGCTCACCATATCAGCAGTTATAAACTCAAAGAGAAGTGCTGCTACAAATATGCCAAGCCATAACCAAATAAACCAGTCCATTAGAGTTCCTCCTTCAAATTAACGGTTAAAATCTGCTCTTTAGCATGCCAGGTCGCGACAAACTTTTTCGGATTTGTTTGGATGTCAATACCAAATAATTCGGTAATTTCTTCGACAAATGCCTTATTTGTGACTCGGCTGTAAGAACTTCTTACGGTAATACGATACTTTTTGTTGTCTGGGATTGCATGACTTAATGCTTCCGCTTTTAAAAGTGGTTTAATCACAATCATCTGCTTATCCTTTTCAATACCTAGCATGACGCTATAGGCATTTTCAAAGTAAGTGGTTGACATTTTATTAAGCGTAATGTTTCCCTGATTTAACGTGACAACACAATCTTTTGGTTTTTCATTGAACCAAGATATTTCCATTTGTATCACTCCTTACACATTGATTATACACCAAATTATTCAAAATGCAAGAAGAATTACACTAAATTATTTTCAATTATTTATATTGCTCTCAAGAATATTCATACCATAATGACTTGCAATTTCATTCATTTGAGAAAGTAGATCATCATAGTTTTCATGAATCGATAAATTAATAAGTTCCTCATGAAACGCATGAATACTATCAATCGCATGATAAACAAATGCTTCGACATCAGTGATTTGATAAATATAATCCAGTTTAACCTGATCTTTTAAATTTAGTTGATGTTTTATGGGATCGAGTGAAACCGATTGAACAGCTCTTTCATAAAGCGGAATTAAAATATAAATTCCTGGTTTATCAATGATTCGGTGGAATTTACCAAACCTTTCAATCACCATGGCTTGTTTTTGACTTACTGTTTTAATATTTGGAATAATCACGAGTGCAACTAGTAGTATAAGTACTAAGACAGCTCTTAAAGTTTCGTTCATAGAAAACTCCTTTTGTATTATAGTATTAATATCAAATAGATTATGGTAAACTAATAATGATCAATACGGGGAGCTATAAGCTGAGAGGACGAAAGTCGACCCGCGAACCTGATCTGGATGATACCAGCGTAGGGATAGTTGATAATCACTTCAACTCCTATTTCTTTGGTAATCCATAGAAATTTTTTATTTATATGGAGGAAATTATGTACCAATCAAAGGAATTACAACGTTTAACCATCACATCAATCTTTACAGCTTTGGCTGTTGTGTTTGGTATGATGACGAAATTTATTCCAGGCTTGAATTTACAAATGCCTCAAGGTGGCGCAGTCTTTGGATTTTCCATGTTACCTATTGTATTAATCGGTATTTTGGCTGGTCCTAAATATGGATTCATCGGTGGCGCAATGTATGGCCTAGCTTCTGTTTTACTCGATGGTGGATTTTATCATTGGGCATCTTTATTTTCAGATTATGTGATTGCATTTGGCATCATAGGCATTACTGGATTTTTTAGAAAAGGTATTGATAAACCTGTTGTTTTTGCCATTGCAGTGATTATAGCTGGTATACTTAGATATCTTTCGCATTCAATCGGTGGAGCGATTATATTTGCTGAATTTGCACCAGAAGGAGTCAATCCTTGGTACTATTCATTTATTATTTATAACCTTCCATACATGGCATCTTCAACGGGTATCACCCTTTTATTAGGCTTACTCACAAGACCACTTATTAAGCAGTTAGCAACAGACTATAAATTAATTTAGTTAAATTAAGTATTTTTTAACAACACTTAAATAGTCTAAACGTGGTTGATATCCAAAAGGAATAGGGTGTGCCAGTTCTTTAAACACAGAATAAGGGATGGATTTTCGTCCCTTTTCTTGATCATGTTGGGATTTCCAAAACTGATCAAGTAAAGAAAACGGAAGAAGATAATATTCGTTATATTGTTTAAAATGAACAATTAAGAATGCGATACCACCTTGTCGATAGACGTTTTCTAAATGCTCGATTTGATGAGGATGGATATTCTTTAATGGCATTGATGTTTTTGAATTCGTTTCTTTCGCATCAAAATCGATGTATTTCCCTTCAAAGATGCCGTTAAAGTCTGTTGTCGATGGAGTTTTATAATAAGCTTCTGTAATTTTGGCTTTATTTCGTGCTGGATAACTTACACTCACAACTTGAATAGGCGTTGGCTTTTTATGGATGACAGCAATCCCCTTATTTAAATAAAAAAGGTTTGTCGATTCAATGTCTGATTCCAAAGTCATTCCAAGATTCGCATAATTTGTTTGTTTGTTTTGTGGAGCACGTTTAATTGGATAATTTATCATCTGTTTCACCCATTATCATCATAGCATAGATTGTGTGTAAATTCATTGAGTAAAACAAAAAACATGGTATAATACAAACAGTGAAAAACGATACGTTAGGATGTGTTAGATTGAGTAAAATACGCTTTTTTGCCTTGGGTGGCCTTGGTGAAAACGGAAAAAACATGTATGTGGTCGAAGTAGACCAACAACTTTTTATATTAGATGCAGGGATTAAATACCCTGGTCAAGAATTATATGGTGTCGATGAAATAGTTCCAGATTACCGGATGTTAATCCGTGCTAAAGATCGAATTAAAGGCATCTTTTTGTCGCATGCACATGAAGATCATATTGCAGCGATTCCTCATATTTTAAGAGATATGAATGTTCCGGTTTATGCATCGAATTTTACGATGCAAATCGTTTTAGATATGTTAAAAGAAGAAAATATCGAAACAGATAATTTGAAATTGCACACTATAACGCAAAATTCAATTATCAAATTTGGTAACGTAAAAGTAACTTTCTTTAATACGACACATTCAATCCCAGAGTCCGTTGGTATTGCTATTCATACAGTAGATGGTGTCATTGTTTACACATCAGATTTTACATTTGATCAAAGTAGTGATGTTATGTATCAAACAGATTTTAGAAAAATCAATGAGATTGCTGAAAAAAATGTGTTAATGTTACTATCTGAATCATTAGGTTCCACATTAGAACTTAACGGTGGAGTTAGTTCAACATTGAAACATAAACTTAACAGTATTTATACCAATGCTGAAGGACGAATTATCGTATCCTTATTTTCATCAGATCTAAGAAAAATCCAACGAATCGTTGATATATCTTTAGCTCATCATAAAAAAATTGCAATTATCGGTAGACGTGCACAACGCATTGTAGATATTGCTATCCAAAGTGGGTATTTAAATATTCCTCAAGATTCACTTGTAAGTTTACGTTTTATCGATGATAAAAATAAAAATGATGATAAAGATATCGTCGCGCTCGTTACTGGTAATCGTCATGAACCATTTTATATGCTTCAACGGATGTGTAAAAAAGCCGATCGCTTGATCCATATTACACCTGAGGATACCGTAATTCTTATGACACCTCCAGTACCAGGTACTGAAAAAATGGCAGCACGTACACTTGATGTTTTATTTAGAAGTGACGCACAAGTCAAACAAATCGATAAAAGACTTTTAACCTCAGCACATGCAACAGCCGATGAGTTAAAGATGATGATGAATTTACTTAAGCCTAAATATGTTGTCCCAACCATTGGTGAGTATCGCCATCAATACGGCCTTAAAAGGCTCGCACTAGAAATTGGATATAAGAGTGAAGATGTCTTTTTAATGGATAATGGGGATGTTCTAACACTCGATGGAAAAGATACTTATGTCTCAAGAAATGATATCAATGTCGGTGAAATCTTAATTGATGGCACAGCAGTCGGAGATGTTAATGATTTCGTTATGAAAGATCGTGAGTTACTCGCTGAAGATGGCGCATTACTCATTGTCTCACATATTAATCCTAAGACTAAACAAATCTTAGGTGACATTAAGATTGTAACTAGAGGATTTGTTTATGTTCAAGAGTCAGAAGAACTCTTAAATCAAGTCAAAGAATTGTTCCAAAAAATCAGTAAAAAACATTTAGAAGGCAAATATATTAATTGGAACGATTACAAACGCGATGTAAGAAATGAAATTAACCATTTCATCTATCAACAGACGAGAAGAAGTCCAATTACGATTCCTGTCATTATTTCAACTGAAGTTTAATAAAATAAATAAGATTACGATATAATTAAGAGTGTTCATCTATGGATTCATAGATCAACACTTTTTCATAAAAAAATATGAACTGGATGGAAAGTCACCATGAAAGATAAAAAATATATATTATATGCTATTTTAGCTGCACTACTTTATGCTTTAAGTACACCCATTTCAAAACTCTTACTTGTTGATTTATCACCTGTATTTATCGCAAGCCTTCTCTATTTAGGAGCTGGAATAGGAATGTCAGTTGTAGGCTATATTCGGAAAAAGACAACCGATTACAGCTATAAAAAGTTCACAAAAAAAGAACTACCAGCAATCATTGGCATGATTTTACTTGATATTATTGCTCCTATTTTTCTAATGATTGGACTTAATAAAAGCCATCCTGAAAATGTAGCATTGTTAAATAATTTTGAAATTGTTGCAACTTCCTTAATCGCTTATTTTATCTTTAAAGAACTAATTCCAAAAAGATTGAGATTCGCTATTTTATTAGTCACTATCGCAAGCATTATTTTATCCTTTGAAGATATTGCGGCATTCAAGTTTTCTATTGGGTCTCTATTTGTGCTCATGGCAGCAACCTTCTGGGGTCTTGAGAATAATTTAACAAGAAAATTATCATTTAATGATCCACTCATGGTTGTCGTGATTAAAGGGATATTTTCTGGACTTGGTTCATTACTCATTGCTTTATTCTTAAATGAAATAAATTTAGCTTACGGTTTAATCCTTCTTACATTATTCTTAGGTTTTGTTGCATATGGATTAAGTATATTCTTTTATGTATCGGCTCAAAAATTTCTTGGAGCAGCAAAAACGAGTGCATTTTATGCATTTGCTCCCTTTGTTGGGGCATTGTTATCTTTGATTGTCTTTCAGGAGTTTCCAAAGATTAATTTCTTTATTGCTCTGATCATTATGGGGTTTGGATCTTATTATGCATCAACAGATCATAAAGAAAAAGAAGTCGAATAAAAAGATGACGTGATATCATTCACATCATCTTTTTTTATGTTTAATTTTATCAATTTCTTTTAATCTTTGAGCAAGTGCTTTTTCATAACTCGATTCTTCCTTAGGGTGATAGTATGTCTTATCCAATATTTTATCAGGAAGATATATTTGATCGTTAATACTGTTTGGATCATGATGTGGATAGTGATAAATATCAGGATTCAAGCTAATCTTTCGATTACTTGCATGATCTGGAATGGTCCCTGTATCATTATTTTCATAATCATTTAATGCTTCATCAATCGCAGAAATAGCTGTATTAGATTTAGGAGATATGGCTAAATCAATGACAATATTAGCGAGCATGATTCTGGCTTCTGGAAAACCAACTTTTAATGAGGCATCACATGCTGATAAAACTTTACCTCCCATTAAAGGATTAGCTAAGCCTATATCTTCATAAGCTATTACTAGAAGTCTTCTGATGATTGAAGGAAGATCACCAAGTGTAATCAATCTGGCAAGATAATGAATGGAGGCATCCACATCTGAACCTCTTATAGATTTTTGAAGTGCACTTAGCAAATCATAGAAGTGATCTTCATGATCATCCAAGTCATGATGCATTTTTCCAGCAATCCGTGATACGGTTTGAGTTTTAATCATATCACCATCGGATAGTACAAGAGAAGCACTTTCCAAAAGATTTAGTGCAGTTCGTATTTCATGGTTTGAATATCTTACAATAAGATCTAGAGCTTGAGTTTCTATTTTTAAGTCTTTTTCAAGTTCTAAGAGTCCATTTCTTACAGCCGACTTGATCGCTTCATCATCAAGCTTTTTCACTTCATATAAATGACATCTTGAACGAATTGCCATATTGATACTTTGGTAAGGATTAAGTGTGGTAATCCCGATAATGGTAGCATTTCCATTTTCCATAAAGGGAAGTAAATAGTCTTGAACATCTGTTTTCATCCGGTGAATCTCATCGATCACAATTAAGATATCGTGATAAGCTGTGGTATCTAAAATATCTTTTAATTTTGCTTTAGAATCGGTTGATGCATTAAAAAAATAAGTATCAAGCAAAGATTTACTCGCAAAAATGGTTGCAATGGTTGTTTTACCTGTACCAGGTGGACCATAAAGTATAAATGATAAAAACTGTTTTTTATCTAACATATGTGTTAAAACACCATCAAGACCAACTAAATGATCTTGACCATATACTTGACTAAATTCAGTTGGTCTTAAACGGTATGCTAAAGGTTTCATGTTCTCACCCGAATCCATTATAGCACACTTGTATAAATCGTTAAAATCAGTTAAAATATGAAGGTACAACAACGGCTTTTTTTATCTTAAGCCAAGGAAGGATTGACATTATGGACTTAAAAAAATTTATTGCAGATGTACCCGATTTTCCAAAAGAAGGTATTTTATTTAGAGATATCACACCACTCATGCTTAATGGGGAAGCTTATCAATATGCAGCTAATCAATTCATGACTTTTGCCAAAGAGAAAAAAGCAACCGTCATTGTTGGACCTGAAGCCAGAGGTTTTATTTTTGGATGCCCTGTCGCTGCATCTTTAGCTATCGGTTTTGCTCCTGTTAGAAAACCAGGAAAACTTCCTAGAGAAGCAGTTTCGGTTGAATATGATTTAGAATATGGATCAAATACATTATGTTTACATGCTGATGCCGTTAAAAAAGGCGATCGCGTGCTTATTATTGATGATTTATTAGCGACTGGTGGTACCATGGAAGCAACCATTGAACTCGTTAAAAAACTTGGTGGTGAAGTGGTTGGTTTAGCTTTTTTAATTGAACTATCTGATTTATGCGGTAGGGATAAATTACAAGGCCATGATATTTTGACATTAATCACCTATTAAGAGGTATTTATGACAGATCCACTATTTACATCCCTTTGTGAATCTTTTCGCTCATACATTGAACGTGAGTCCGATATAAAGCTTATTGAAAAGGCTTATTTTTTAGCGAAGGAAAAGCACGAAGGACAAATGCGTAAAAGTGGAGAACCTTATATTACACATCCTGTAGCAGTTGCTAAAATCTTAACTGAACTCCATAGTGGTCCAGCGACCATTATTGCTGCCTTACTTCACGATACGGTTGAAGATACGGCTATGACATTAAAAGATGTTGATAAAATGTTTGGTTCTGATATTGCGCAACTAGTGGATGGTGTTACAAAAATTGGTAAATTATCCTTTAATACTAAAGCTTCTCAAGCGGATAATCATCAAAAGATGCTACTTGCGATGGCTAAAGATATTCGTGTCGTTTTAATTAAGATTGCTGATAGATTGCATAATATGCGGACTCTTGATTCAATGACACCTGAAAAACAGTACAAGATTGCGACAGAAACACTTGAAATCTATGCACCACTCGCACATAGACTAGGTATCTTTAGAATTAAAGCAGAACTTGAAGATAAAGCTTTAAGATATACGGATCCTCCGATGTATTATAGAGTATCGAATTTAATTCAAGCTAAGAAATAAGAACGTGAAGCTTCGATTGATAAAGTCATTGAACATATCGAAGTCCTTTTTCAGGATTCAGAGATGAAAAGCTTTGAAATTAAAGGGCGTATTAAAAACATCTATAGTATCTATAAAAAAATGGTTCGAGATGAACGTGAATTTGAAGATATTTATGATTTATTAGCCGTTCGTATCATTGTCGATCGTATTGAAACTTGTTATCAAGCATTAGGAATTATACACGCGAATTTTACACCCATCCCAAGACGTTTTAAAGATTATATTGCTGTACCTAAACCCAATATGTATCAATCTCTTCATACCACGGTGTTATCAGAAGATGGTACGCTTTTTGAGGTCCAAATTAGAACCACTGAAATGGATGATATTGCAGAATATGGGATTGCGGCTCACTGGGCTTATAAGGAAAATAAACAATATTCAAAAGAAAAAGAACAATTTGAAATTGCTCAAAAACTTAAATGGTATGGAGAACTCTTAAAAATGAGTGAAGATACCGATGAAACTGAAGGTGGTGCAGAAGAGTTCGTAGGTACCGTTAAAGGAGATATTCTTGACGCTAATGTCTACGTTTTCACACCCAAAGGCGAAGTTATTGAGTTACCTAAGGGATCAACTCCAATTGATTTTGCATATCGAATCCATACGGATATTGGAAATAAAATGGTTGGAGCACTTGTTAATAATCGGATTGTTCCACTTGACTATGAATTAAACACCGGAGATATTGTCAGCGTTAAAATCAATAAAAACTCATTTGGTCCTTCAGAGGACTGGCTAAAAATCGTTAAGTCTTCCCATGCTAAGCATAAGATTAAAGGCTATTTAAATATGCTTAATCGTGATCGCCTCATTCAAATGGGTAAAGAACAACTTGAACGAGAGTTTGTCGCAAATAAAGTGACTGAATCAATTGATGATGCGTTTGTTAAAAAGCATTTTGAAAAGAATATGATTTTAACTGTTACCGAACTTCACTTAGAAATCGGTAAAGGTAATTTAAGTACGAAGACTGTTGTTAGTAAAATTTTAGGTCAAGAAACTGATCGTGAAATGTTACTACAACGTCAAATGGAGAAAGCATCTAGACAACTTACCACACATAGTGAAACAGGTGTGGTCATTGAAGGCTTGTCCTCTCCTCAGTTAAAACTTGCTAATTGTTGTCTCCCAATTCCTGGGGATCCAATAATTGGATATGTGAGTAAGCAATCTGGAATTGTCATCCATGCAACGTTTTGTCCAAATTGCAAGCAATTTGAAGAAAACCGCTTGATTGAAGCTTTTTGGTCATCTTCAATTACACGTAAGTATGCCACATGGATCAAAATTATTGGAACAAATCGTCCTACCCTTGTTCCTGATGTGATCACAACCGTGAATGCTTCATCGATTGCGATTGCTGAAATTAATGCGACTACGACTCAACAACTTGAGATGATTATTAAAATCAAAGTCTCCATCACGAGTGCTCAAGCCTTAGAAACTTTGATGGTAAATTTAAGAAAAGTTACCGATATTTATTCAGTTGAGAGGGATTTTAAATGAGAGCAGTCGTTCAAAGAGTAAAAGAAGCACATGTCTTAATTGATGGTATGATTCATGCAAGTATTAGCCAAGGTTATTTAGTTTATTTAGGCATCCACATGAGTGATGATATGAATAAAGTTATGAAGCTTGCTGATAAAGTTCATAGTTTAAGAATTTTTGAAGATGAACAAGGAAAAATGAATTTGAATTTGGCAGCTGTTGATGGAGAAATATTAGTTATTTCACAATTCACTTTGTATGGAAATGCCATCGGAAACAACAGACCTTCATTCATTGAAGCCGCTAGACCAGAACACGCGATTCCTTTATACGAGGCTTTTATCAAGCGTTTAAGTCTTCATCATCCTACTAAATCCGGCATTTTTGGAAGTCATATGATGGTATCATCTATTAATGATGGTCCTGTGACAATTCAGATTGAATTATAATTGACAAAATAGCAGTTTTAAGATATGATTGTATTAGAATTTCATCGTCGGCGATAAGGGCTTTATAATGCATATTATATGGGTGACACCCTTTGAGACATTCACAAATTGAGGGCTAGATTTTTCTAGAACTAAGGTGGTACCGCGTAATTATACGTCCTTAGATGTTTTTAAG
>JBAYCS010000010.1:0-10324 GCA_041668625.1 Acholeplasmataceae bacterium
ACTCTTGATAACGCACTTGCATATTCAATCAGTACTAAATCTCCTATAGTATGTCCAAAATTATCGTTTATCTCTTTAAAATGATCTAGATCAAACATAATTAAAACAAATTTCTTGTTTTTTTCAATCAATTGATTTGTATAGTCTTCGAAACTTTGTCGGTTATACACTTTAGTTAAATAATCTTTACCAGTTGACGTTGTTTCAAGTAGAAAATATGCCATAAATAATGCAATGCCAATCGTTGACCACCCAAAAAACAATCGTGAATAAAATGTATGAATAAGTGCCCCTGAAAGAGGAATGAATAAAAACATCAGTACCATCCAAATAAGGGATGTTGAAATACGCTTTCTATGTTTAAACACCAAGTAAATTGAATAAAAATAAACCAAGTATATTAACAAATCATTAACCCATTTAAAAGGTCCACTTCGATAACCAAACGTCACTGAATTAATTTCAAAAAAGATTGGAGTAAATCCATTAATGACTAATAAAATGACTACAATTAAAAATGCATGCAAGTAATAAAATCTTTTTTTTAGTCTTTCATTCGATTCAAACGTTTTATAATCGACATAACAAACCCATAAAGCTGCCATACTTGTTCCTAAAAGAACTAAAACAAAGTTTGAAAAATAGCTATAAAAGAAACCACCTTTCACCATTAAACCATCAGTAATCCATGTTAACGGTTCAACGACCAGTGCTGTGATGTTCAATATGACTAAATAACGCAATAATTTCTTAGATAAATTATCGATAGAATCTTTATTTTTAACTTTCATAATAATATATAAAACAATGAGCATTATGAGTGCAAATATGTTCACAGAAAACATTTGTAGATATTGATAAATAGACATCAGATCATCTCTCTTCATAGAATTCAACGATATTATACCACGATTTTATAAACGTTATATTTTAGATGAATTTTCAATTTTGTAGACATCATTTTTTGTTTCACAGGTTTACTTTCTTGACAAACTCATATACAATAATAATAGACACACGTATGGAGGAATAAAATTATGCCAAGAAGAATTACTGATGTTTGTATTGCTTGTGGCGCTTGCCAAGCAGAATGTCCAGTGGATTGTATTTCAGAAGGCGATATCTACGTCATTGATGAAGATATTTGCATTGACTGTGGCGCATGCCAAGCGGTTTGCCCAACAGACGCTATTATTGAAGTATAATCATTATTTATTTTTAGAAAGAAAAAACTACCAATTTGGTAGTTTTTTTGTTTTATATCGTTTTTACTTTTTATTATGGCAACAAGCCTAATAAATCTTCATAAGACATTCCTGTATCGCCTAAAGCAGAGGTGAGTTCTGTAAAGAGTGCTTGTTGTTCAGTTTCATTCATGCCTTCAATGACAGTCATCACTTCAGTGATTGCTTCTTCTAAGGCTTCTGGATCATCAACACTTTCAGTGACATTCGTTAATGCTGTACTTAATTCTTCTGGTATATTTTCACTTTCAGTCACGAGTGTAATCGTTGTTTGAATCATTTCCCCAACCATTTCATTAATGAGTTCATTAATAACTTCTGGATCATCAATGTTATCAATAACGGCTTGAATCGAATCTGCAAGTTCAGGTGGTAAGTCAGGATTATTTTGAACAAGATCAAGTGCTGCTTGAGCTAGGGCTTCAACATCAGCTAAATCTTCAAATAAATTAAGTTGAATATATAAATATAGATGGAGATTCTTAATTTCAGCACCTATAATATTAATTCCAGTGGAATCCATCATTTGATCAAAATCACGAATAACGATTGAATCTCCAGTAATGAGTTCATTTTCGCCTAAAACATCTAAAATCAAGCCTATGTGTTCTTCACTTAAACTAAGTTGACCTGCGTCTAAACCTTTTAAATGGAAATATAAATCTGAACCTATGATTTCTGGAATTGCATGAATTTTGATAATTGAAGCAACCATTTTAGTCGGATCATTAATATCCACAATTTGAAGAGGGATATTCACGATTAGGTCATCTTCCATTGTTGCATAAGGAACGAAAACTAATGCTTTATAGTTTTCCATTAAGGCAACTTCAGTAATGTATCCATTTTCAGAAAGATTTGCACGCATGAAATATTCAAAAATTCTGTTTAACGTGAAATCATCTAACTTAAGATATGGATTATCTCCTGTTACTGAAGATAAAATAACTGTACTTGCTTTTGATGTTAATATCGTTTGCATATGGCCATCATCCATAATCTTGTCTTCATCTGCTAATACAAATGGCTCTTCTTCATCAATAATCTTACCTAACGCAATTTTTGCTGAAAAGACTTCATCATCAAATCCAATATCCACTAATTCATTGTCTTTAATAAATTGTAAAAGTGCATCGATGAGTGGTTTATTTTCATCTTCTTCATTCATTAAAGTATCAATGAGTGCGTTGACTTGAACTGTTACTTTTCTTTCAACTGGATCAAATGTTCCAAACCCTTCAATTTGACCAGAAATGAGTTCTTCTAAGTTTTGACCCGTAACTTTTTGTGCAATCCAGCTAGCTGCTGTCATTGCCCAAGCAAGAGGAACATTACCAATCGTAACTTTATCAAGTGTCAATTCAATAGTTTCTGTGTTAACATCCAGTTTAAATGCTAAAAGTAAGCGTGTTTTAAATGTGAACCCACCAACAAATGCATGTAGGCCAGATTCTATTTCAATAATATTGCCTTCTTTAAATCTTACCCAAGATCCTTGATAGGCATACATATCTTCTTTCAACACAAAATTCTTTTCATCATCGGTTGCTGTTTCAACTAAATAATTAGGGTTCATTCCTTGAAATTGATCCAGTAACATTTGATTAACGGTTTGTTGATTGATTTCTAAATCAAATGTTGAGGTTGGAGTTGCACTTAACAAGAATGTGTCTATTTCTTCAATAATCATTTCTTCAAAGTTGATTTCTCCAGTCCCTGAAGTAAATTCATCTACAGGAATATCAACACTTTTATACATCGCACCTACAGCGGCTAATGGGATACCCACCATAAGTAGAATCGGTAAAATAAATAACTTAAATAAAAATCGCATGACATTCACTCCCTTCTTTTCTTCATCATATTACTTTTACATTCAAAATACAATATTAACGCAAGCGAATAACAAAAGAGACATCAAAACTGATGTCTCATAACTCTTCAATATTCAATGTTGATGATCCACCTAAGAGATAATTTGGAAGTGGACCCACTGTTTCATTATAATAAAAAGCAGCTGCACCAATCATGGCTGCATTGTCGGTGCAGTATTTCATGGATGGCATAATAATTTCACGATTGGGAATCTCTTGATGAATTCTTTTTCTAAGTCCTTTATTCGCTGCAACTCCACCAGCTACAATGATTTGTTTCACATCAAACTCTTCAGCTGCAAGTCTTGTTTTTTCAATTAAAACGTCTAACACACTTGCTTGAAAAGATGCACACATGTTGTTAACATCGATGGTTTCATTTCTTTGTTCTGCATTATGAACTAAATTGATAACAGCACTTTTTAACCCTGAGAAACTAAAATCAAATTTTGTCTTATCTAAGAAAGGTCTTGGCAATTGATAGGTGTCTTTTCCTAAGAGAGCTAACTGATCAACAACAGGTCCCCCCGGATAAGATAACCCTAGTGTTCGTGCAACTTTATCATATGCTTCACCAACTGCATCATCTAAAGTTGTACCAAGCAATTTAAATGACATATGTTTTTCCATGTAAATAAGCTCTGTGTGACCACCACTAACGAGTAATGCTAATGCTGGGAATTTCATATCATGTTCTAGGTTTGCTGCATAAATATGCCCAATTAAGTGGTTTATACCGATAATTGGGATTTGATGAGCAAATGCGAATGCAGTTGCCGCATTAATACCAACTAATAAAGAACCAATAAGTCCAGGACCTCTTGTTACTGCAACTAAATCAATATCACTTTCTTTAATACCTGCGTTTATAATCGCTTGTTCAAAGACCCTTGTCATATGGACCACATGATTTCTTGAAGCAATTTCAGGGACAACACCTCCATAGACTTTATGAATATCAATTTGTGACAAAACAATATGTGACAAAACTTCTTTATAATCTCTTAAAATTGCAACACTACTTTCATCACAACTACTTTCAACTGCTAATATAATCATTTTGTCACCTCCCTTATATAAACAACTGCATCTTCTTTTTCATAATAATTTGCACGTGTATGTGAAGATTTAAATTGAAACTTCTCATAAAAATGGCGTGCTCTTTTATTGCTTTTTCTAACTTCTAAAGCAATTTTAGAAACACCTAAATTTTCTAAATATAATAAGACATACTCCATCAACTCACTACCAATGCCTTGGTCTTGATAATCAATATCAACAACAAAATTCATCATCTCTGCACTATCATCTATGGCTCTAAATCCCACATAAGCAACAATCTCTTTATGTTTCTCATAGACAAAATAATGACCAAATGGATTAATTGCTAATTCATCGTATAAAAATGATTGCCCCAGTCCATCACCTAATACTCTTTTTTCTAAATGATGAATCGCTGGGACATCATTAAGACTTGCTTTTCTGATCATGATTTGTCTCTGCTTCCGTTTTTCTTAAGTATTTGGGAATTAAATCGTGGGGATTAGTGACATATTCACTATGTTCTCTCACACGTCTTGGACAGACTTCATAATGTCTGTCATCAATAAAAATGGTTTGGGCATCTTTATACAAAGGACTTTCTTTTAACTCGTTAAATAAACGATATCCATCTTCTAAAATTGTTTTCCCATCATGATATATCGCTGAAAAAACATGACCGCGTCTAGCATCGATTAAAGCAGCTACTTTCCCTTCATAACCAGAGGTCATAAAATAAAGAGAGCTTACTGTTTTCAATGTTACATTTTTTGTATAGGCAAGCATTTTACCAACCATCACTGCGATTCGAATACCCGTATATGATCCTGGACCAACACCGATAATAACTTCATCAATATCGTCTAATTTTAGTTTATTGCGTTTCAATACTTGATCTATGCGGTCAACTAGATATTTAGCATGGTCACGAATAGCAATACGAATCGAAAAATCAACTAAAATATCATCTTTTGCATAACCTACAAACATAACGTTCGTTGATACATCAAACATTAAGATTTTCATATGGTTTCTACCGCCCTTTTGCAAGGATAACCGATGCAACTCATGATAATCTCACGGGAATCGTCTCCAGTTTTATTAATTTTAACAAGTAAATGATCTTTAGGAAGTAATGATTCTACACGATATGGCCATTCAACAACGACCATCCCAATGCCATCAATATACTCTTCTAAATCAAAATCAGATCCTTCGCCATCTAGGCGGTAAAGATCTAAGTGATATAACGTTCTTAATCGATCTTTCGATTGATATTTTTTCATAATGGTATAGGTTGGGCTATTAACGATGGTTTCAATACCAAGACCTAAAGCTAAGCCTTTAGTAAATGTCGTTTTGCCTGATCCCAAATCACCGTCTAACAAGATAACGACTTTTGGTTCATATTTTAATAACAACCCAAGTTCATAACCAAGTTGTTCTGTTTCTTTTGCTGAATTTGATATTTTTTTCTTCATGAAACTCCTACTTTATATATTGTTCATAACCTTTCTTTCCTAAAAGGGCGAACATGTTTTTCTTATATGCTTCAACACCGGGTTGATTAAATGGATTCACACCAATCCAATAGGCTGACATTGCACACGCAATTTCAAAAAAATATACTAAATAACCAAACGTATAACTATCTATTCTAGGGATTTGAATCAGTAAGTTTGGTACTCCACCATCAACATGCGCCATCATTGTGCCTTTTAAAGCTTGCAAGTTGACATATGAAAGAGGTTTATGAGCTAAATAGTTGAGTTCATCTAAATCGTTATCTTCTTTAGTTAATATAACATCACGATTTGTTTGCATCACTTGTATGACAGTTTCAAATAAATGACGTTCTCCATCTTGGATATATTGACCAAGCGAGTGTAAGTCAGTTGAAAATCCTGCACTAGCAACAAACAATCCTTTATGATCTTTTCCCTCAGATTCACCAAAGAGTTGTTTCCACCATTCATTTAGGTATAAAAGATTAGGTTCATAACCAACCATCATTTCAATCTTTTTACCTGATTCGTATAAAAGAGATCGTGTAACTGCATAAAGATACGCTTCATTATCATTTAAATTAGGATTTAAAAAACGAAGATATGCATCTTTTGCTCCACGCATGAGTTCATCTATGTCAATACCTTGGCTTGCTAAAGGGAGTAACCCAACAGCAGTTAATACACTAAAGCGTCCACCAACATCATCTGGAATGACAAACATTTCATAACCGTTAGACTTAGACACGGTATAAAGTGCACCTCGAGCTTTATCGGTAGTCGCATAAATACGTTCCTTAGCTATTAAAACTCCATATTTGTCTTCTAATAAACGTTTTAACATTCTAAACGCAATTGCAGGTTCTGTGGTTGTTCCTGATTTTGAAATAACGTTGATTGAAAAGTCTTTATCCTTTAAATAGTCCATGAGATTTGCCATATATTCTCCAGACATTTGATGCCCAGCAAATATAATTTCTAATGAATCTTTGATAAATGGTTTATTTAAAAACTCTAGGCCAGCTTTCGCGCCTAAATAAGATCCACCAATACCGATAACCACTAAAACTTGACTTTCTTTCCTAATTTTATCGCTGGCTTTTAAAATACGTTTATATTCTTCCTTGTCATAATTCACAGGTAAATCTAGCCAGCCTAGAAATTCATTTCCTAATCCTGTTTTATGGTGAATCATGTGGTGAATTTCATTCACCTTTTCTTGATATTCTTCAGGTTGCGTACTTAAAAATGAACGCGCATCCTTTAAACAAAGTTCGACGTGTGCCATGTCTTATCCCTCTATTTCTTAGATTTTTCAATCCAATGTGGTAATGCTTTTGCAAGGCTATGAAAGCCTATTTTAATTTTTACTAATCTTTGAATCTTTGGATGCACAGGATGTGCTTTTTTGTAACTCAATTTTAATCGTTTGTTATCCTCATCAATCTCGATAACGATCGCTTCAATTTCATCGCCAACACATAAGATATCTTCGAGTGACGAGACATATTGATCAGACATTTCCGAAATATGAATTAATCCTGTGTATTCATCGCAAGACACGAAGACCCCATACGTTTGTATTCCTGTAACAGCACATATAATGCGATCATCTATTTTCATATCCAAAACCTCGCTCACATTATATCATATTTGAAAAAGGACTTAATTAAAAAACGCGTTTCCGCGTTTTATTGATATGTCAAATAAACACCGAGTCCACCAAGTCCAATGTGAGCCGATATAACAGGACTGACAATCCCTGCTAATCTAACTTTCACTCGATCACCTAAATTATAGATTGCGTGTTCCAATTCTTTTGCGGATACGGATAGATCAACAAAATCAATGACGACTTCAACTAAGTTATCTTCAAGCATCTTTTTAACTTCATTGATGATGTATAATAAAACATTTTGTTGACTTCTAACCTTATGTTCTAATTCTAAAACGCCTCTTCTAAATCTTAAGATGGGTTTAACTTTTAAAATGTTTCCAATAAATGCGGAAACTTTTCCGAGTCTTCCATTTCTCACAAGTGTTTGTAAGTTATCCACTGTAAATATAAGTGACCCTTTTTCCTTAAGTTCTTCAAGATAAGCTAATCCTTGTGTTATATTTTGATTATTGTCAAAAAATTCAACCATTTTTTGAGCTAAATATGTTCCACCACTAATCGTAGTTTCAGTGTCAACAACATAAACATGTGGATTTTCAAAAATCGTTTTAGCTAAAGACGCTGAATTAAAAGTTCCACTTAAACTTTGTGATAATGTTAAACATAAAACATCATCATATAATTCCAATTGACCCCTAAAAGCTTCCATGAAGACTTCAGGTGAAGGTTGGCTCGTTTTAATTTGCACTCCATCTCTCATCGCATCAATAGCAATTTGGGGATCAAAAGTTCCATCGATATATTCATCATTTCCAATTAATACCTTTAGAGGGACAATGGTAATGTTTTCTGCTTTAGCATAAGCTTTGTCCATACCAAATGTAGAATCAACTATTAAACCAACCGTTCTTTTCATACCTTCACCTCTAAATTTCATTATATATGATAATGATTAATCGACAGTAACTACTGCAATAATTCCAGGTACATTTTCAAGTAACATTGTTTCAATGCCTTGTTTTAAAGTAACATCAATAGCCATACAACCATCACATGCTCCAAGCATCTTTACATATACAATGCCATCTTCAACATTAATGACTTCAATATCGCCACCATCACGTTGTAAATAGGGTCTAACCTTATGAATTAAATCTAAAACTTGTTGTTTTGTATTATCCATGACTTCACTCTCCTAATCGCACCTAGTATATATGATTTGGTTCAATTATTCAATTGAAGTATCTTGAATATTTTTTAATCGCTTTAAAATGTAATGGCCACAATTCATACTGCATGATTCATTTAAATAGTCTGGGATTCGTTTAAAGCCATTAGGGCTTTTAGGATCCGAATTAAATCCCTTTAATCTATGTAAGCCCGATGAGACATCACCTACTAAATAAGTGTACCTGTCAAATGCAACATCAACATAACGCTCTTGAAATTTAAGCAAATCAAAAGCTTCACGATGGTTTTTTATAAGTTCAAATTGGCCAAATTCTGTATCAATAATCATTTAATGTCCCTCCTAAGTAAGCAAATTGCTTCTGCAGCAATAGCTTCTCCTCTTCCTATGGCTTCTAAGCCTTCGTAAGTGGTTGCTTTCACACTAATTTGATCCATATTAATGGATAAGTGTTCGCTAATATTTTCTTTAATTTTTGAAATGTATGGATTCAGTTTTGGATATTCTGCAAACACTGTTGAATCAATATTAACAATCTTGTAACCCCTATCTTCAATCTTATATTTTATATCTTGAAGTAAATCCATAGAATTGACATCTTTAAATTTAGGATCTGTGTCAGGATAGAATGTTCCTAAATCACCTAAAGACAAAGCACCTAACATCGCTTCACCAATGGCGTGAAGTAAAACATCGGCGTCACTATGCCCTAATAATCCTTTAGAAAATGGCAATTTGATGCCCCCTAAGATTAATGGTCTGTTTTCTACCAATCTATGGAGATCGAAACTTTTGCCTATTCTAAGTGTATCTCCTTGATTGATTAAAGCTTCTATGATAACTAAATCTTTTGAATACGTTACTTTAAGATTCGGTTCTTCATTCATCACAACATGAACCAATTCTTCCGGATAAAATGCTTGGTAAAGTCCAATATCATCATCATATGTATGTTCGCTTCTTAAATAAGCATATCTAATTTTTTCAGTTAAAAATGCTTGTGGTGTTTGAGATTGAATAAAGTTATCTCTATTTTCGCTTCTAATATTACCATTTTCAACTCTTTTCAAAGCTTGTGTCATTGGCTCAGCAAGTAAAACCGCATCATGAATACTTAATGCTTTTTCAATATCTTGAATCTTATTTTTTGAAATAAGTGGCCGAGCAGCATCATGAATAAACACATAAGGCGTTTGAACTTCCTTAAGGCCTTTCATCACACTTTCTCCGCGTGTTTTTCCCCCTGAAACGATACAAACTGTAGATGGTACTAACGCTTTAACCATTTCTATGTCGGATTTTGAGACAACTAATACGATGTCATAGCCTAATTCTAAAAATGTTTCTAAACTATAAAGAAATAATGGTTTATGATGAACTTCAAAAAGTATTTTTGATTGATTAAGTTTAGTTCTGCTACCTGTTCCAGCAGCAACGATTAACGCTGTATTCATAAATTCCCCTTGATATAATCGTCTAATTTTTGATCGTGTGGATGAGTATCAATATGCAAAACTTCCTGAAAATCATAGATAACACCAATAACTCTAGCTGGTCGGTGTTGAATCAAAAATTGATCATAATATCCCTTACCATAACCCACTCGATATTTATCTTTAGAAATAGCGAGTGCTGGAGCAATCATATAGTCAATAAATTGATCTAAATAGTGATCTCCTTCTGGTTCCATAACACCAAATTTGCTCTTGTTGAACTTTGTTTGGTCAGTCAATGGATAAAAATGCATCGAGTCAATATCAATACGTGGAAACACATATATTTTGTCTTCAGAAACGAGTCCTCTTAAGTCAATTTCACTTCCCATGGGATAAAAGATTGCTACTACTTTAGCA
>JBAYCS010000011.1:0-9593 GCA_041668625.1 Acholeplasmataceae bacterium
ACGTGCTCTCATTTCAGTGAATGCAGCATGGCCTGGAGTATCGATAAATGTAATAGCTTCACCATTTCTAACGACTTGGTAAGCCCCAATATGTTGGGTAATTCCACCTGCTTCACCTTCAACAACTCTTGATTTTCTAATCGCATCAAGTAAAGTTGTTTTACCATGGTCAACGTGACCCATAACAGTAACAATTGGTGGTCTCTTCTTCATATCTTTTGGATCATCAACAAGTTCCATTTCATCATAACGTGTGACGTCAGTGATGACTTCGTCTCTTACTTCATATCCTTCTTCTAATGCAATAAGTTCAACAGTTTCACGATCAATGACTTGATTCACTGATGTCATTAAACCTAAACCCATTAATTTTTTAATCATTGCAGCATTACTTAAACCAAGACCTTCAGCAACCATCGCAACATTCATGTCAGGATAATATGTTAAAATTCTCTCTTTAGGTTCTACAACAATCTTTTTTTGAACAATTGGTTGTCGGTTATCTTTCGGTCGATTACCAGGTCTTTTATTCGTTGGATATTTCTTTTTTTGTTGTGGCATATAATCACTTCCTTATCTGATTCATCAATAATTGACTAAACCCCCTGTCGGTTATACCAATCACTTTGATGTCTTCCTTGCCTAAAGCTCTTGAGATTTCATCGGAAGTCAACACTTCGATGACCTCAACACCGTAGGTCTTTGCTTTATCATAAACTTTTTTCTTTGTCGTATGCGATGCATTGGTTGCTAATATAATAAGAAACACGTTTTTTGTTCTAAGTCGTGTAATCGTCATATCAGTTCCTACGGCAACTTTTCTCGCACGAAGGGCGAGTCCAATGGTGTTAATCATTGGCAATTTTTAACAGTTCTTCATAGATTTCACTTGGAACTGGTGCTTCTAACTTTTTGTCTAAAACCTTTGTTTTTTGAGCAAGCAAAATGACTTCTTTTGTAAATTTAATATAGGCTCCTCGTCCTGGAGCTTTTCCTATAAAGTCAATTGAGACCTTTCCTTCTTTGGTGGCTGCAATTCGAATGAGTTCTTTTTTGGGTAAGACTTCTTTCGTTACAACACATGTTCGAAGTGGAATTTTTTTAGTTTTGCTCATGTTTATCCTCCTTAGTAGAGAATGCCTTCACCTTGTGCCATGGCTTCTGACTTAATGTCAATACTCCACCCACATGCTTGAACAGCGAGTTTAACATTTTGTCCAAGTTTACCAATCGCAAGTGATAATTGATCATCAGGTACGATAGCTAATGCGGTTTTTTCTTTCGGATTGACTCTTGTAACAGCAATCACTTCTGCAGGTTGTAAAGCATTAGCGATTAATTCTTTTTCGTTATCGCTCCAACGGAATAGATCAATTTTTTCATCGGAAAGTTGTTTCACGATCTCACGAATTCTTGAGCCACCTTCACCAACACATGCACCAATTGGATCGACTTTAGGCTCATTGGATTTCACACCAATCTTCGTACGATCTCCTGGGTCTCTTGCAATCCCCATGATTTCAATGACACCATCTTTGATTTCTGGAATGTAATTTTCAAGTAATCGAATGATAAGTGATGGATGGGCACGTGAGACAAACACTTTTGGCCATTTGGTTTTCATTTCCACATCTGTGACATAAACTCTAATGTGATCACCAACATGGAAATTATCTTTAGGAAGAGCCTCTTTTTTAGGAAGCAGTGTCGTTAAATCTTTCCCTATATCTAAACGATAATGATCGTCAGCAATATCAATAACTCTTGCATTAATCATTTCATGTTCATGTGATTTGAAGTGCTTATAAAGATTATCTTTTTGCATTGAGATTAAAGTTTCATTAAGTCTACTCTTAAAGTCTCTAACTGCAAAATGTCCAAAATCTTTTGGATCAATTTTTTGTTCAATCACATCACCAACTTTAGCACGCGCATTCATCTTTTTAGCGTCTTCTAATAAAACTTGCGTATAATTTTTGTCGGCTTCTATACTATATTCATCAACAACTAAATGTTGTGTATAGACTAAAATCTCATACTTGTCTTCTTTGATTTCAACACGACAAGATCTCACATCATGCGCTTTTTTACAGCCAGCAATCATCCCTTGAACGAATGCTTCAACGACTTGGTCATGTGATAATTCTTTTTCTTCTGCTACTAATTCAATGTTTTTAAAAAACTCTTTACTAATCATGTGATCCTCCTAAAATTTAATCGCTGTCCGCATATTTTTGACAGTTTCAAATTTGACATCTACTATTTTTAATCGACCTTTGTCGTTAATTTCTATTTTCATTATATCATTTTCGATTGCGTTTAATGTACCATAACTCTTCATGTTAGGTGCTTCAAAATAGATATATTTCCCAATTGCTTTTATGACTTCATCGAGGGTCTTTAATGGACGTTCTGCCCCAAGTGATGAAAGTTCTAAATAATAGTTTGGATCAAGTTCATCATCAGTTAAGGATTCAACAAATGTCATGTGGATTTTTTCTAAAACATTGATATCCATCGTCTCAGTGTCAATTAAGATTTCAACGATTCTTTCGCCAAACTCTCTTTTGGTACGTATACTATAGACGTTTAAGTCATAAGTCTTTAAAATCTGATTCAATTTTTCTTTTAAATGCTCTAAATTCATAGCTACCTCAATAAAATTGAGTGGAACCGTCATCCCACTCATGCTGCTATTAATTATATCATTAACTATATTCTATTACAAATAAATTAGTCATTATCTCGCATTTTTGAAACGATTTTATTAAGTTATTGCGAATCATTTGCAAGAATGCGAAAATGTGCTATAATTTATCTGCAAATCATTTGCAAGAAGGAGAGCATCTTATGCGTAAATTATTTTATTTAATCCTATTACTATCAAGTCTTCTATTTTTAGCGTCATGTATGCCATCTAAAAATGCAGACATTGTAACAACTGCTTTTCCACAATACGATTTTGCAAGACAAATCGTTAAAGATAAAATGACCGTGAGTTTACTTGTTAATCCAGGTCAAGAGATCCATAAATACGAAGTTACTTCCAAAGATCGAATTGCCATTTCTAAGTCTAAATTGTTTATTTTTACAAGTTTAGAAATTGATCAATGGCTTAAGGATCCACAGTCCTTGGCTGGTGATGAAACGATCATCATGGATTTATCATCTTCTTTTGAAGAAGTTCATGAACAACATTTATCTCTTTCAACCACATTCAATGAAGTTGATCCTCATGATCACGACCATGATATTCATTATTGGGTTGACCCCTTAGTAGCCATTGAATTAATTCATGCCATTTATGACAATATCATTTTAATTGATCCTCTCAATCAAGCATTTTATGAAACTAATATGGAAGCTTATGTTGATCAAATATTAAGTTTACATGAAACACTTGAATCAGTTATAGATTCAAATGGTTGGGAAAATGAAACGATTTATTTTGCTGGTCATAATGCTTTAGGATTATTTGCTGAAAGATATCATCTAAATATTATCTCTATTTATACGGATTTCAAACCTGAACAAGATACGCTATCTTCTGAAATGATTGATTTCATGAATTTAATTAAAGAAAGTGATACACACTATCTCATGATTGAAGAACTCATCGAACCACTCGTTGCCCATAAGATTGTTGAATCTTTGAGTAAAGAAAGCTACCCATTAGAATTACTTGAACTTCATGCTTATCATAACGTTTCTGGTATAGATTTTGAAAATCTTGAAACTTATGCTTCATTATTTGAAAGAAACATCAACAATATCATCAAAGCTTTATCTGGAGGTACTTTATGATTACCTATGAAAATATAGAAGTTACTTTTGGTAAATTTAATGTGCTTAAAAACATTTCATTTAAACTAAATAAAGGTGAAATGCTTCATATCATTGGACCTAATGGAAGTGGAAAAACGACATTAGTTAAACTTTTAGTCGGATTACTAGATCCAACAAGTGGGCATATTGACAATAAAGCGATTCAAATGGGGTATCTTCCACAAAAATTAAACACCAAATTAAACTTACCCATGACTGTAAGGGAAGTCATTTATAGTGGCTTAAAGAACCAAAGATTAAAACCCACGAAAGCTCAGTGTGAACTCATTAAATCTTGGTTAGATGTCATGGAAATCCCACAACTATTTGAATCAAGTATGTCTTATTTATCAGGCGGACAACAACAACGAGTCTTCTTGATTAGAGCTTTAATCTCAGAACCTGATTTACTGATCTTAGATGAACCCACTTCTGCACTTGATCCATCATTTCGAGAAAAGTTTTATCACATGCTTTATGATTTCCAACAAGAAAAGCAAATGACCATTATCCATGTGACTCATGACTTAACAGACGCTGTTAAAGAAGACTGCAAAGTCATTTATGTTGACCAAACGGTTAAATTCTTTGGAACTTATAAAGATTATCATGAATTTGAACATAGGGGGCATCATCATGCTTGAACTTCTTAGTTATGATTTTATCCAATATGCTTTAATTATTGGGATTGCTCTTGCACTATCTGCGGCTTTATTGAGTCCATTCTTAGTTTTAAACCAACAAGCGATGATTGCTGATGGCTTAGCTCATGTAAGCTTTGCGGGGTTAATCTTAGGTATACTATTTATTGAACAGCCTTTATATATTGCCATTCCATTTGTGATGCTAGCTTCTTTATTTATTAAATACCTATCCACATCAAAAACCATCAATGGAGATGCTGCAATTGGATTAGTATCTGCTATTTCATTTGCCATTGGTTTGATCATCATTAAGAAAAGCAGTGGATTTAATATATCTGTTGAAAGCATGCTTGTTGGTAATATTTTTACAGCAACCAAAGCAGACATGTTTTTATCCGTTTTGATTGCACTGATTATCATTAGTTTTATTTTGACATCCTATCGCAAACTATTTTTGATGACCTATGATATCAATTATGCAAAATTCTCTAAAATTAACACGAATCTCTACGGATATCTACTTGCAGGACTCACCGCATTTTTCATTGTAATAGGTGTTCGCACCATCGGAACCTTACTGATTTCTGCACTTGTCGTCTTTCCCTCAGTCATAAGTTCACAACTCACTAAAAGTTTTAAAGGCACTTTAACCATCGGAATTGTTTCTTCGCTCATCATTGTCGTCATCGGTATTTTCATTGCTCACCCATTAGAAACACCTGTTGGTTCAACGATTGTCTTACTTTATGCTATACTTCTACTTTTTATCTTACTTATTAAACAAATCAAAAGGAGAACGATATCATGAGAATGACAAATCAACGCCAAATGATTTTAGATGTCTTAAATAAAGATCACCAACCAAAAAGTGCTGAAATGATTCTTCATTTGATTTCTGATCCAAAACTAAATCTATCAACAGTTTATCGCACACTTGATGCTTTCTTCCATGAGGGGATACTTTCTAAATCAACCATTGATAATATGAATTACTACTACACAACGGATCACGAACACCATCATTATATGATTTGTACGAGTTGTAAAAAAATGGTACCCATTGATTGCCATCTAGATGAACTTGCTTCGGATTTAGCGTATAAACATCAGTTTAAAATTACACATCATGATATGACCATTTATGGAATTTGCAAGGAATGTCAACAAAAACAATAAAAAAAAATAATGGAGCGAAATTTTTCACTCCATTATTTTTATTTACCATTTTCTTGGATCGTCTTCAATTGAATCTAGATAAGTCATATCCATTTGATCAATTTCGAAATCAACATTGAAATTTTCAATAATTCTATTTTCATGGGTTGATTTAGGGAGTGGTGCAGTACCTTTTTGGATACAATAACGAATACAAATTTGTGCAGCACTCACTTGATACTTTTCAGCCATCTTGACGATTTCAGGATTTTTAAGTGCATATCCAATGGCAAGTGGTGAATAAGCTTCGACTAAAATATTTTTTTCCTTGCAGTAATCATCTGTTTCTTTTTGATTATTACCAATGAAAAATCCGATTTGATTGACATGAGGCACAATTTTCGTATGTTTAATGATATTATCTAAGTCTTTTGGTGAAAAGTTAGAGACACCAATAGCACGAATTTTTCCTTCTTCATAAAGCTTTTCCATCGCTTTGTAGGCTAAAACATTACCTTCATCACAGTTTTTACCAATCTCGTTCCATGGCCATGGTGCATGAATTAAATAAAGGTCAAGATAATCAAAACCTAATGCTTCTAAGGTCTTATTGAATCCTTCAATGGCACCTTCATAAGTTTTGATATGAGATTGTAGCTTAGAAGTGACAAAAATCTCTTCTCTAGGAATACCTGAATCTTTTATCGCTTTTCCTACACTTTGTTCATTTCTATAAGCTGCAGCTGTATCGATATGACGATACCCATTTTTTAATGCAGCTAAAACAGATTGATACGTGATATCTCCATCTGGAACTTGCCATGTGCCAAGTCCAATTTTAGGCATTTCTACGCCATTTGATAAGGTATATACTTCGTTTTTTACACTCATTGTTTTTCCCCCAATATTTATTTTATTCTTAAAATTCTTAGTTGAATGATAATCCCTACACCAGCAATGATCATCAATAATAAACCTGTTACAACACTAATTAATAAACGAGCATCTGGTGCAAAGCTTGCTGCAAACATATTAATGATATAAACCATAAAGTAACCATAAAGTAAATACTTTAACCAATTTATTTCATTCGCAGTAATTTTGACGATTCTCGTATCTTTACTTCGGTAAATGAAAAATCCTAAAGCAACCCCTATCACTAAAAGTGCTAAAATCATGTAGCTTAACCAAGGAAGTTTATCTCCTAAGTAAACCGATAAAACGACATTGCCTCCCATAAAGAAAAAAACAATAAATAAAATAAATTGAACCATTAAACTCTTTCTTAACAAACTCATTTTGTCATTCTCCTTTTCGTATTTTTTTAAGTAAATAGTGATATACTAAACATAAAGCGAGGGATAATCCATGAAAAAAGCTGTCTATCCAGGAACATTTGATCCATTAACCATTGGTCATCTTGATATTATTAAACGTGCCGTAAAACTTGTTGATGAACTGCATGTCGTGGTTGCTGATAATTACAAGAAGACACCGACATTTACATCTGAAGAACGGATGGAAATGATCAAACGTGTGACTCACGATGTCGATAATCTCGTCATTACGACAACGAAAGATTTAGTCGTACGTTATGCAAAAAAGAATGGCATTCATCTCATGGTTAGAGGACTTAGAAATATTCAAGATTATGAAAACGAATATGCGTTATATCAATTTAATCGTAACATTAATCGTAACATTGAAACCATTATTCTATTTCCTTCATCAAGAAATCACTTTGTTTCTTCTTCAGCGATTAAAGAACTCGTGGTCCATTATGCCGATATTAGTCCATATGTTCCTAAAGAAATCATTAAAGAAGTTCAAGATCGTTTAAGACCTAAATCAAGTGAATCGATTTAAAAAAATTATAAAGCTGATCATCCATAATATGTGGAGCTAAATGGTCGGCTTTTTCTTTTAGTTCTGGAAATCTTGTATTACTCATGGCTATTCCAATATCTGCCATTTCAATCATCATGATGTCATTTGCACCATCACCTACACAAATCAGCTGATAATCTTTTTCATGTTCTAAAACTTTTTTAATCCCGTAAGCCTTATTAATATGTCGATAAGTGAAATCGGCGCCACCATAATGCCATGGATAACTTTTAAATTTGGGAATTTGCTTACTCATATCAAGGAGTGTCGTTTCATGTTCACCAAATAACCATAACTGATAGACTGGATGATTTATGTAGAAATTTGGATCAACTTTGGGAGCTATACCCCGTAAAAGGGTCATCCCTTTTTCAACTTTTTCATCCCAAATATTCACAGCATCATCTAATAAACCAACCATGCCAACCGATAAATTCTTTGAAGTTGCAATTTCTATGACTTCTTTAATATCACTTTTTTCAATAGGCGCATCATATATGATGTCACCTTTTTTCATTACGACACCACCATTGACTAAAACTTTATAAGTAAAACATGGAAGAATAGCTTCAATGATTGATAATTTTGATAAACCTCTTCCCGTAGCAAGCCCTAAGATGACATCTTCTTTTTTTGAAAGTTCAAAAATGAGCCTTTTGGTTTGCTCAGGAATAAGCCCAAGTGTATTATTGTATATGGTATTGTCGACGTCAAAAAAGATTATGGTTTTCATCATACACCTCTAAAATATTATAGCATATTAAGTATTCTACTATCATTTTTATGGGTTTTATTATAAAATGAGAATGAAGTTTTCGTTACTGGAGGAAGTTTTATGAGAAATCAATTACTCAAAACCGGAGAAATCGGCGTTTTTGCGTTAGGTGGACTCGGTGAAGTTGGGAAAAATACATATGTCTTTGATATAGAAGATCAACTTTTTATTGTCGATGCTGGAATTCTTTTCCCAGATGAGCATCTACTAGGGATTGACTATGTCATTCCTGATTACACATACTTGGTTGAAAACCAAGAACGCATTGTGGGTCTTTTTATTACCCACGCCCATGAAGATCATATTGGTGGTATCCCTTACTTACTCAAAAAAGTTGAAATTCCAAAAATTTATGCATCTGGAATTGCCGTGGATATGATTGAAAATAAGTTGTTAGAACATACTGACTTAAAACCACCAAAAATTGAAGAATATAAGAGTTATTATAAATTTTCATTTAAAGGTGTAGAAATTTCCTTTATTCGGATGAATCACTCGATTCCTGATATGTTTGGGATTGTTTTTCGTACCAAAGAAGGTATTTTATTTCATACAGGCGACTTTAAAGTCGATTATACACCTGTGGGTCCAGCAGCTGAATATGATAAATTAGCAGCGATTGGTGCTGAAGGTGTATTATGTTTACTTTCTGATTCAACGAATGCTGAACGTGATGAACTCATCCCATCAGATAGTAAAATCGGAAAATCAATCAACGAACTATTTTCACGAATTGAAGGACGTATCATTATTGCGACTTTCGCATCAAATATGTATAGAATCCAACAAATTATTGAAGCATCTGTTTTAAATGGCCGTAAAATTGCTGTTTTTGGACGTAGTATGGAACGTGCCATTGATATAGGGATGCAAACTGGATACATTAAAGTACCTAAAGAATATATTTTAAATGCTGAACAAATTAACAGAGCTAAACCACATGAACTTACGGTCTTAGTTACGGGTTCTCAAGGTGAGCCACTCGCTGCACTAAGTCGAATCGCTAATGGATCACATCGTCAAATTAAAGCAATGGCAGGCGATACAGTCATCTTCTCTTCATCTCCAATTCCAGGAAATCAAGAAGGTGTTAATAAAACCATCAATAAGCTTTTTAGATTAGATGTCGAAGTTATCACACATGGACCACTTGCGGATACCCATACATCTGGTCATGGTGCTCAATCTGATTTAAAACTTATCTTAAGCTTAACTAGACCTAAGATGTTTATCCCGATTCATGGTGAACATCGTATGTTAAAAACACATAAGGACCTTGCGATTGAGGTTGGTGTTGATCCGAAAAA